>NZ_PNDV01000081.1:0-11140 GCF_005930865.1 Pseudoalteromonas sp. S554
CCAAAGGAAAAATACCTTACGATTATATTAGCTATTATTTAACCCAAATCTGCAAACCGGGTTGCCAAATCGATGATTTACTGCCTTGGAATATCAAAAGCTAGGTGTAGATTGCCGGACGCTTACGAAGTATGGAAGCATGAAGCTTTAGACTTTACTAACTGGTTGGCTAAAGAAGAAAACCTTGAGCTATTAAGCGATGAAGTGGGTATTGATATTAGTCTGCTTCAAACTGAGGCTAGCGTGGGTAAGTTTAATGTTGATATTCTTGCTGAAGAAACAAACACGGATAGAAAAATAGTGATAGAAAACCAGCTAGAAGCCACAGATCATGATCATCTTGGTAAGATAATTACTTACGCTTCTGGCTTTGATGCTGAATTCATAATATGGATTGTAAAAAGTGTTAGAGATGAACATAAACAAGCAATTGATTGGCTTAATGAACATACAGATCAAAAGATAAATATTTTCGCTATTCAAATGGAAGTGTGGCAAATCGGTGATTCATCATGCGCACCGAAATTCAATATTATTGCTCAACCTAATGATTGGGCTAAAGCGGTTAAAAAATCTACATCTACATCGCCTGAGCTATCGGCCACAAAAATGCTTCAATTAGAATTTTGGACGAAATTCAGAGAATATGTTCAAGATAATAAGCACCAGATTAAGCTTAGGAAAGCGAATCCTCAACATTGGTATGATATAAGTTTTGGTTCTTCTAATGCTCATATTGGCTTAACTGTTAATAGCCAAACTAACCAACTTGGCTGTGAGATATATATTTCTGACTCAAAAGATATTTACTACGGATTAGAAACGAATAAAGATGAAATAGAAAGTAAGTTAAATGAAAAATTAGAGTGGGAAGCGTTACCTGACAAAAAAGCTAGTCGAATTAAGTTATACACTAATGGTGAATTGAAGAAGCAAGATAACTGGGAAGAATATCATCACTGGTTGTGCGAAAAAGCACTAGATTTTCAGAATGTCTTTGGTAAAGCGGTTAAAAATATCAATTAAGATTTAGTATAAATATAAGGATGTAGTGTGAAATTCCAAGAATTAAAAAATAAACAAAGACAAATTCGAAGTGGGTTTTCTGAAAACTTAGCCTTAAGAGTTCATAGGGCGCTAAGCTGGCTTGATAAATCAGAGCAGTGTGCTGATGACAAAGATAGTCAGTTTGTCTTTTTATGGATTGCTTTCAATGCTGCATATGCACAAGATACTGAATGCTTACAGCATACAGAAACTAAAGCATTTTCGTTATTTGTTTCAAAGCTAGTCGAGCTAGATAAAGATAATAAACTGTATAACTTGTTATGGTCTGAATTTACTTCCAGCGTTAGAGTTTTGTTAGATAATAAGTTTGTTTACCAGCCGTTCTGGGATTTCCATAATGGAAAAATATCAGAAACTGAATGGAAAGAGCGATTTTCAAAAGCTAAGGCTTCAGCTAATTATGCTTTAGCGAATAAACATACAGAGCAATTGATAACAATTGTTTTACAGCGAATGTACACCCTCAGAAATCAGATAGTTCATGGTGGTGCAACATGGAATAGTAGTGCTAACCGTACACAAATTCGCGATTCAGTTACATTCTTATCGCAATTAGTACCTTTTATTATTGACATTATGATGGATAGTTCAGACCAAATATGGGGCAGTGCAAACTACCCCGTGGTAATTGGCTGATTATTGAGCACTTGTACTACTTGATTTAATTTATGTCTTGCTATATCAGTTTTAATGTTGTAATAAAATATTATAGCGGATGTGACTGTGTACATTGGATGTTTAAAGCTCTTCTCCAACCTTTATTATATTCCTAAAGTTTCTCACTATATTTTGCTCACTTTAAACGTAGGTAGATAACCTAGGAGGTATTACGTGGATATAATCCATGAGAACCCATTTCGTATACTTGGATTAAATGCTAATTCGACAGAAAGAGAACTTCAAAAACAAATAGCGAAAGTTAAGCGTTATCTTGATGTCGGAAAAACCGTACATTTCCCTACAGACTATCCCTTCTTAAGAACAATTGAACGCCCCATAGATGCAATTCATCAAGCATCTGGACAAATCGAGCAAAGTTATAAAAAATTTTACTACGCATTGTTTTGGTTTGTAAGTGAAACCTCTTTTGATGAAATAGCTCATAAAAAGCTTGAAGATAATGAAGTATCATCCGCTATTGAAATATGGAATAAAAAATTAAAAGAGGAAGTGAATGATAAGAATTTTTCAGCATATTTAAATCTATCTTCATTGTATTCAGCGCTATCATTTGATGGAACTAGAATTAACCATAAAATGTTAAGTAAAGGACTCTACTTAAAAGGGAAGCTTTTAAGAAGCCAGTCTTTGTCTAAATTAACGGAATTGCTTCATATTAAGTCGGATTGTATAAACTCAGGTGAACTTACTGAGCAATTTGTAGATGAAACATTGCAATGGCTTAGCCCTTATATAGGTAAGTCACATGGAATTAAGGCGAATGATGTTATAGGGTTGTTTAGTTCATTTCCTTCCAATATTCAAAAGTATTTAGCTGATAAATTTACAGAAGAGCCTGTCAGAGAAATAAAAAACAGAATTGATAAGTGCACTCAACGTAGAAAAGAGTTTCCTTTAAAAGCTAACCAGTTTGGGATAGACCTATACAGTAGCTCTAAGGGCTGGCTAGACTCTCTTCGGACTACTTTAGGGAATGATAATGTAAAATATCAATTGTTAGCAAACAACCTTGCAAATGAAATTCTCCAATGCAGCATAGATTTTTATAATGCTCAGGTAGATGATGAAAACTATGATATCCATAGGGATGCATTATTAGTATTAAGCTTTTCCGAAAAAATTGATGTATCTGGTCAAGTAGCTGAACGATTAATGGAGAATAGAGAGACCCTAGAAGGTTTATTAGAAGAAAGGGAAGAAGAAAAAGAAGCAGAAAGATTAATTGAAGGAGTTAAAACGCATGTTTCTAACATTACTCAAGCAATTGAAACTTTTCAAAGCTCTAGTGATTCAATAAGTACAGTAAATAACTTGGTAAATAGATGTAAAGATGATTTAGAGTCTATAGGCAATAAATTAGGTAGAAGTGATGAAACATATATTATGTTTTGTGATGCAGTAGCAAATAATGCGCTCAATATGCTAATAGCTGTTGTAAATAAATTACAGGAAAATCCTAAACAGTATGGCCTTGATAATATGCTTAGTTCGTTTGCTCAGGCCAAGAATATTACTCAAAAATTACTAAACATAAGTGGCTCATATGAAGTCAAAGCAAGAGTTAGGGAAAACTTGCAAACAATATCTGACTTAACAACGACTCTTGAGCAAATTAATAAACAAGTCAGTAGACAAGTTCAAAAGCAAAATAGTGGTGCTTGCTATGTTGCGACAATGGCCTATGGCAGTTATGACCATCCTCAAGTATTAGTACTTAGACAATTTAGAGATAATGTTCTTAGTCAGAGTTGGTACGGAAGGTTATTCATAAAAATCTACTACAAAACATCCCCACATTTGGTTTCTTTGCTTCAGGGATATGAAAAACCAAACTTACTCATAAGAAAACAATTAGACAAATTCATTAGGAAGTTACATAAATGAAAAGAATATCATTTTTAATATTACTAGCTTTTATAGGAAGTGGCCAGGCGGTAGGAAAAGAGTGTGCTGGTGAAGATGAATTTTACCAAAATATAGCACAAAAAGTTAATGAAAACTCATTGTTTGGAAATGATGCATCTATAGAGCAGTTGATTCAAGCTGGCACTATCAGTCGTAACAAAGTAGCCTGCGTAGAAAATAAACTCAAAACTTTAACTGAAAACCTAAATGACCTAAAAGTTATTGAGGAACAAAATAGCTCAAATATTCATATCCATGAAAGCAAAATTGCCAAACTAAACACAATAATTAGCGATATTGATAAAGCTCTCAATCAAAAGTTTGATAAAGTAAATCAACAAACCAAACAATTAAACCGTTTGGTTACTAATAATCAATCAATGATTAAAAGTGACTTGACCTCACTTAAAATAGAATACAAAAAATCGGATGAAGAATTAATTGCAGAGGTTAATAGACTTAATCAGTTGCTTGGTGATGCAACATCTAAATTGAACAATGCCATCAAACAGCTACAAGCATACGCTGATGAAACAGATGGTAACCTTGAGAAGATTTCTACTGATACATCAAACAGTGTGTTAAGGCTTGATGATTATATCTTGTATTTAGTTGCTGCAATCGGCATAACAGCTTTTCTTCTTCTTGTATCATTTTTTGCTTCTAGGTTATTCACTGTTAATAAAGAAAAATCTATTTTAGATACTCTTAACATATTTAAACAAGATGTTGAGTCAAATATTCTAAATGCTGATAAAAAGCTTGCTGAATTATTAGAATTACTTTCAAACAATATTAGTTCTCAAAAGTCTTCAGAAGAAGATCACTCTTTAGCGTTAAAAGTAGCAGATGAAATTGTAAGAATTGAAAAAAACACATCAAGAATGGATGCCAAAACTAAAGGATTAAAGCAATTAATCGCTTCGGTTAAGCGAATACAAGACAACTTTGCTGCTAACGGGTATGAAATATTGAAAATGTTAAATCAACCTTATGATGACAGAATGAAAGCATCTGTTTCTTTCGTTCCTAGTGATGAATTAGAAACAGATGAACAGATCATAACAAAGATAATTAAACCACAAGTAAATTTTAAAGGCACAATGATACAAGCGGCTCAAATTGAAGTCAGTGTAGGGGAATAATAATGGCAAGAAATAAAATTGATTATGGTATCGATCTTGGGACAACAAACTCAGCGATATCAAGAATAGAACAAGGCGAACCCACTATTCTTAAAACGGATACCCTAAAAGATACCATGCCTTCTTGTATTTTCTTTAATAAAAAGAAAGCGATTCAAGTCGGTGATTCAGCCTATAGCGCCTTAAAAAGAGATAAGTTAAAAGCATTAAAGAGTCCAGAGAAAGCTATTAGTAATGCTTTTATTGAGTTTAAACGTACCATGGGTACAGATAAAACTTATTTTTCTCAAATCATGGACCATCAATATAACTCTGAAGAGTTATCCTCAGAAGTTTTGAAAACGATGAGATCTTTTGTGTCAGATGAAAGTGTTAACTCTGTTGTTGTCACTGTTCCGGCAAAATTCACTAGTAACCAGAAAGATGCCACCCTCAGGGCAGCAGAACTTGCAGGTTTTTCTCAATGCGAATTACTTCAAGAGCCTATTGCCGCAGCAATGGCTTATGGAACTACCTCATCGATAAAAGATGGACATATTTTAGTGTTTGATTTCGGTGGAGGAACTTTTGATGCTGCTCTAGTAGAAGTACACGAAGGGATCATGAAAGTTATTGATACCGAGGGAGATAACTATTTAGGAGGTAAGAATTTAGACCTTGCCATTGTAGATAAAATTATTTTTCCTTATTTACAAGAGGAGTATGAATTAGATGATTTACTATCCGATGAGCAAAATAAAATAGCATTGCAAGCCGGAATGAAGTTTTATGCTGAAGAGACAAAGATTCAAATGTCTTTTAACGATACACATAATATTTTATCCGATTTAGGTGATATTCCTTGTGAAGATGATGATGGTGAAGAGTTAGAATTAGATATCACTGTTACCCAACAAATGATGGAGGATGCTGTAGGACCTGTATTTCAAAAATCTATTGATACGTGTAAAGAGTTGTTAGGAAGAATGAATATTCCTGCAACTTCCCTTAAATCATTATTGCTTGTTGGCGGACCAACCTATTCACCTATACTTCGGAGAATGGTTGAAGAACAATTAATAAAGCCAGACCTCAGTGTAGATCCGATGACAGTTGTATCAAAAGGGGCTGCTTTATTTGCGGCAACGGTTGATATTTCAGAAGACGTTCAAGAAGAACAACGAGATAGAGCTAAAATACAATTACAGTTAAGTTATGAATCGACTACGGTTGAAGAAGAAGAGTTCGTTGCTGTAAAAATACTTGAAGAAAAAACAGATGGCGATGTCCCTGAGAAGGTTTTTGTAGAGTTTACTAATAGTGATAAATCATGGTCTACGGGTAAGACGCTGGTAGAAAAAAGTGGTGAAGTGATTGATGTTATTTTAAAGCAAGACACATCAAACTTATTCAGTGTCACTGTGAGTGATGAAAAAGGAAATCTTCTCGATTGCGAGCCTGAATCATTTACAATTTTCCAAGGCTCAAAAATCGGTAGTGCAACCCTGCCATACCATTATGGCGTAGAAATTAAGAGTCGAGAATCAGGTAAAATAATATTTGAACCAATAAAAGGATTGGAAAAAAATCAACCGACCCCTGCTGTGGGAACCAAAAATGGCTTAAAAACACAAAAGGCTATTAGACCTGGGCTTAAAGAGGACTCTTTAAAAATTGCTTTGTACCAAGGTGAACACGGTGCTAAAGGAACAAGAGCAATACATAATGAACATGTTTATGATGTACTTATAACAGGTGAACATTTACCAAAACTTCTTCCTGAAGGCAGTGATGTTGAACTGACTGTAAAAATAGATAAATCGGAAAGAATGACTGTATCTGCATACTTTCCTACTCTAGATTTCACTCATGAAATTGAAGTTCCTAAAGATACAACTCAAAAGGAAATACCAGAAGAGTATTTAGCAACAGAAATAAATAAAAGCATTCAATCTCATCAATTGATCTGTGAAGAAGGTGTTTACCAAGATAAAGCTGAACTTGATTCATTAGAGTCAGAACTAAGTAGTATTAAAGAAGAGTTTGATTTAGGTAAGACTGATTATGATAGAAAAATGGGTATTCTTCATCGATTACGTTCAGCTATTAAGAAGATAGAAACAATTCAAGGTGATAGTGAGTGGCCAAAAGTTGAAGAAGAATTAAAATCAGTTTTTTATCAATTAGAAGAAACAAATGATGAATTTGAAAATGAAAGAGCTAAAACACTGATAAACCAATTTAAAGCTCAAATACCGGAAGTTATCAAGCATAAAGATGTGATAGTAGCGCAAGAGTTAATTGATAATATGCGCCAACTGAATTTTTCTATAGCTGATGAAGGACTTGGCGCTCAAATGGAAATAGCACTGCTTTATAACTTAAATGAAGAATTTGACATGCTGCAATGGTCAGATCGTTATAGTGCAAGATCTTTATTAGATAGAGGCTTGCAAATTGCCGCAGACGCTCCTTCGAAAGAGAGACTTCGCCCTATTGTATCAGAGCTATACAGCATGTTGCCTCAAGCTGACAAAGCTATGCTTAGCGAAGGCGATGGTACAGAGCTTATTGGTTAAGGGAGATTCACTTGGAAAGTACTTTTGATAAACAAGAATATATTGACTCTAAATATAAAATATTATTTTGTTTAGAAAATAATGCTAACTTTGAGCTTTACAGAGCAAAAGACAAATTGGAAAAAACTTGTCTTATTGCTCTGTATAATAGTTCGAAAATTCATAGGCATAGCTTTGCAACTGAAAGCTTACTTGAAGCAGAAATATTAAAACAAGTACACCACGAAAATATTATTACTTATGTTGATAGTGGTGAAATTTTTAAAAATAATTGTAAATATCACTATTTAGTGTCTGAATTTGTTAGTGGAGAAAGCTTAAAGGAAAAGATCGCAAGGGATGGTCCTTTTTCACAATTTTCTGCGGTATCTTTAATACTAAAAATAGCCAAAGCTATTGAAGTATTACATAACCATAATCCTACGATCGTGCACAATAACCTGAATATGCAAAATATTGTGCTTGATTACACAAAAGAAACTGTTCACCCAATAATCACTAACTTCCAGTGTTCGAGATACCTACAGGATGTTAACCAATCAATAAATATTAAGTTATTAAACCCTTTTTATATTGCCCCAGAATTGTATAACGGTGTTTATACAGTTCAGAGCGATATATTCTCTCTAGGGGCAATGCTCTACCATATGATTTTTGGTATTCCTCCTTGGCATTTGGATAATCCGACTAACGAATACTTTCAACCTGAATTTGTTGATGCTTTATTTGAAAAAAGAGAAGAAAGGTTAAGATTTTTACTTCCTTCTGGGGACAAACTTGAGGATGAAAGTTTAAAAGATACTTTAAGTAAAGCCTTGCATCAGGATGTAGACCAACGCTTCAATACTCTAAGTTCATTTTTAGATGCGTTACATAATCCTGTTCGTATCGAAGAAGGAAATGCTAAAGGCTCAATAAGTAACTCTGCTGGTGTAAGGAAAAAACCTAAAAAAGGCGAAGGTTTTTCTGCAATTGCAGGTATGACTGACTTAAAAGACTTATTTGATACTGATGTAATTAGGGCATTAAATGAACCTGAGCTATACAAGAGCTATGGATTAACCATACCTAATGGCATGCTACTGTACGGACCGCCAGGGTGTGGAAAAACATTCATTTCACAACAGTTTGCAGAAGAAGTAGGCTTTAATTTTGTAGAATTGAAGCCTTCAGATATCAAAAGTCAATTTATTAATGCAACTGAAGATAATATTGGAAAAATTTTTAAAGATGCTTCAGATAATGCCCCTTCAATTGTTTTTATAGATGAAATTGATGCTGTTGTTCCTAGCAGGGAAGATAGTAACTTACATCAGATGCATGCAGCGCCAGTAAATGAATTCTTGGCACAAATGTCAAACTGTTCAGAACGAGGCATCTTTGTTATAGCAGCTACAAACAGACCAGAGAGAATAGATCCTGCCATTTTAAGAACGGGACGTTTAGATAAAATAATATACCTACCACCCCCTGATTTTGATGCCAGACTTGAAATGTTCAAGCTTTATTTGAAGGATAGGCCAGTGGAGTTGGATTTTGATTACGAATTAATAGCAACTAAAACTGAAAACTATGTATCAAGTGATCTTAAGTTCTTGATTGATGAATCTTCTAGAGTAGCTTTGGGTGAAAAAGCCAGAATATCTACTGAACATGTTTTAAATACCATAAAAACAAACAAACCTTCAGTTTCTCATTCTGAGTTGAAAAAATATGAAGAATTAAAAAAGAAAATTGAAGATGATAAGGCTGAGCCAGCCAAAAAACCTATGGGTTTTATTCAGTAAACATTTAGGATTAACAATAATGGAAAAAATAGAATTTAAAAAATTATTATTTAAAATTGCTTTTTGCACCATGGGGTGTGATGGAGATATTGATACTCTTGAAATAGAGGAAATGAAAAATATAGATAAATCAACATCATTCTTTAATGATGTTGATTTATCTCTTGAGCTAGAGCAGTTAATAATAGAGTTTAAAGATAAAGGTGTTCTCCTCGTTTCTGAAATGTTTGAAGAGTTAGAGCGTTCTGAATTAAACCCTATTAAGGAATTAATTGTATTGGAAGTTGCATTAAGGCTTATCAATGCTGATGGCAGGCATGATGAGAATGAAAAAAGGTTTATTCAGCATTTACGAGCACATTTAAAGGTACGTGACGAAGAAATTTTCGAAAGATTTGGAGACGTAGATGTTTTACATGTTAATCCATACGTTGGACGAATCAGAGGACCTAGTTCAGAAAAGGTTAAGTTAGATATAAAAATGCCAGATGAAAACAGCCTAAAAAAAATCGATTTTAAATTTGATTAATTTTAATAGACAAGTAATAGAGTTTTAATATGAAAAAAATTGGTATTTGTCTTTTGTGTATCCCCCTTGCATATATTTCTTTTGTAAATGCTCAATCAACTTACAAAATACCTCCAACTTCATCCACTAGCACCAATGTTCCGGTAATATCAGATGAAAAAATGGAAGAGTGTGTTGAGTTATACAATCAAGGAGAATGGCTTGGCAAAAAACTAGCCAATCAAGTGGTTGATAGTTACAGCCAAGAATCTGTTGATACTTATAATAAAGAAGTAAAAAAACATTCTTCTTTAGTCGATAAATTTAATCGTGAGTGTGCTGGAAAACAGTCTCGTTCAGCATGCAAAGCTGCTCAAAAATTAAATAGAGAAAAAGGATTACCAGAGTCTTCTTGCTAGAAACTTTGTTGGTTGTTTGATTTTAATTGATAGGTTTTAAGAGGGAATGTTATGTTGTTCTATGCTTTTATTTTTGTTGGTTTAGGGGCTGTTTTGGGACTGTTTATTAAAAACAAACAAAATGCACTTGTTGCAATAGTTGCTATTTCAGTTGTATGGGGAATTATTTGGGGTCCTTGGGCAATCGCAACGTTGATTGAGTTACTAATTGGCTATGCCCTCGTAGGTGGATTTAAAGAGAAAGCATAGCTTTTTGAGTTTAAAGAATAAAGAAAACCAATTTAGTATTAGGAGGATTTAATGGGATTATTTGATATTTTTAGAAAAAAGAAGCAGAAATCGGCATATGACGAACTCATGGATATACCTGGCATGAAGGAGCAGAAGGAGCTTTTTGAACTTATGTCTGAAATGAACAAAGCCGGATGTACTGAAGATGAAATGCCTAATGGCATCGGTGAATTTGGTTTAGTTCCCAGTAATCCAATTCCAACCAACACAGTTCAAGGAAGCATATTATACTTAGGTGGATTAAGAACGACAGACGGAAAAAGTGTTAACAATACTAGAATAGGGTCGTTTGGGGCTGAAAATATCGATAAACCTATAGACGCATATAAAATCACTCATCAAAATGGTAGTGAAATTGCTACAATCTATATATCTCCATACCAAGCGATAAACTCCAAGAAAGCACCTAAAGGCTTTGAACAGGTATCCCCTTTACTTTAAATTTAAATACTTTCTGTTTTTAAATCAATAGAGGTTTGAATGGTTTAATTTACATATTCAAATGTACCTTTAAACCATTTCAATACTAAAGTTAAAAGGCATGCTTGATTGAAATAGTATTGCTATTTTAATCATTGCTAAAAAAATAATCAGTCACACCCAAAGTACCTCTAACCTCATGCATATTCCGAAAATAATTCGTTGCATAAGCATGCCTGAAACTATTAGAACATCTGATGATTGTTGAAGCATGTAATTATTGTAGTGGTCAACTAATTTTGGCCACAGTTTTAGAATCTTGATATCTAACCTCAGATTCATTCGGCGCTAAACCAGC
>NZ_PNDV01000082.1:0-19013 GCF_005930865.1 Pseudoalteromonas sp. S554
ATAATTTAACCCAAATCTGCAAACCGGGATGCAAAATCGATGATTTACTGCCTTGGAATATCAAAAGCTAGGTGTAGATTGCCGGACGCTTACGCATGATAGTTTCGGCAATTAAATGGACGAACTTCATAAACACTACATAGATTCTTTTCCAAGAAGATACAGTCGATATTTGAATTATAAAAATCTTCGTTTGAAAGCGTAGTTAAGTGCCTAACTCTGTCTGTTAGCTTATATATGAAATCTGTTAGCTGAGTAGTAGAAAGGCTTTTTTGAATGCTTTGCTTTAATAAGAACACTTCGGCAGGCGTAACAAATACCCGACAATACGAACAGCAATAACTGCAATTTTCCTTACAAGCTACTTGTTTATTGGTGGCTTGGCTCACTGTTTCAATAAGAGATTCATGTCGTCTAAGTGATGACTGCAATGTCGATATAGTGGTCTTCCGACTCAGTTTACTGCTTGCTTCTTTCTGAGCTTGCTTGGAAAAAGATTGCAGAAGGTAAAGTGGATTAGTTGAAGTCATGATAATTGCGCCTTGTTTATTAAGTTGCAATTAGTGTCGCCCAGCCCGTAAACCTGTCAAAAATCATAATTTACTTGGAGCCTCATAGGCACTATGGGATGGAACCTGGTTTGCTTCGATTTAGTTTTACGAGCTCCATTTTCTCGGTGAAGACATAAATAAGTGAAATTTAGAACTTCCCTAGAATTGATAGAAGTAAATTTTGTTATACCTACAAAAAACCCTGTTAAGCAAAATTGAGTAACAGGGCTAATTCAAGTTAATGAGGACGTCGGTTATGCTCTTTGGATTTTCTGATCGTGTTATGAAAGGAATTAATGAGTTCTTCAACTCGAGTCATAAGATCCTTTTCTTCCCTCTCCTCACAAAACCTAACTATAGGTGACTTCCCCAATAGGAATGTAGTGACAGCAAGTATCGGCTGCATAACTGCGTGAACAGTTAGCGCTTCATCTGCAACATCAACAATGTAATCAATTTCATCGTTAAGGACAGTTATGGCAGTCACTGCGTCATTGATTAGTTCTTGATAGTTCTTCTGGTTATGCTGATTCATCTGCTTAACCTTCAAGTCAATTAGCGACATTGCGAAAACGGCTTCTAAGCCACTATCGGTGATCATGAGATTGGATACAAGGGATTTGAACTCTGGTTCTGACATTAAGTCATCTTGAAGGTTTGAAATTAAAGCTTGTTGATGCTGCTCAGCAGTCGGTAAGTAATATTCTTGCTTAAAGCTTAACATGGTGTTTTTCCGTTTTAATTAGCTTGAACACCATATTCAGTTAGTTCAACAACTTGTCAAAAAACAGGCGAATAGTGAGGAGCTTAGCGTTTCAAAACAACTAACTGTCTTGTCACGACATAAATTGAATATAATTTAAAACTTAATCTTCAAAAATATCTCATGTGTACCTGTTCCGATATCTAATGCAAATCTGTATTTACAGAATAAAAAACGCTTTGTTATCTTTAATTACTAAGCCATTGCCAGTTTAGCAGCCTGTTTCCACATAAATGCGGGCATGGTATTACGCAACTTCCAAGTAATATTCATCGGTTGGCTACCTGTATGTGACATATAGTCAACTTCACCGAAATTAACAAACCCCATCGTTTTACCAAATTCATCTTTAGATTGCTCACGAACAAAGAGGAACAAACGTTTGCCTTTTTCTTTGTGGGTTACATACTCTAACCCTTTACCCCGCTCAGGCCTCGCTGAGTTTTGGCTTTGCCAATGGAAGAGGTCTTCATTTATCGCATAATCGTGATACATGGTAGTTGGTGAAAACTGTTTTTCATTTTTATTCAAAGTGACAAACAACAATTCGATATTTTGCTCTTTAATATTAAACACACCTTCTCTTGAATTTGGCTGCTTCTCAAATGTGGTAGCACCAAAACCAACGAGTATTTGCTCTCTGGCATATCTAGCATGAAGCTTCATCGGGTGGTTGCCCATCATTGGCATTGTTTCTTGTTTATGGTGTATACGGCCAATTAGCAAAGTGGTTAAACTCCCTAACTCCGCTTTTAACCACTTATGTTCAAGTTGGTTTAAACTATCGTTAATATCTTTAAAACCTAGCTTTTCTCCAGATTGTTGCCAGAAGTCATAATGCAACATGAGCTGGTGTGAACCTAAACTTATCAATCCTTGTTTAGCGAAGCTTTGTAAATTATTTAGGTATTCATGATCATCGCACACTAACAACCTTGTCTTTACCATTCTGGCAAAGTTACGAATAAGCTCAGGATCCACATCATTTAATAAACCGGCCTCTAAACAAAGCTCAGTCCAACTTAGTCTTTTATACAAAGCTTCTACTTCAACTTGTGGATATACTTTGATGAAGTTTGCCAAGTTCATTTCTAAGGTTGAGTCCCTAGAAAAAGAATGTGCTAAACCTATTAACCGTTGTTTGCTTAAGGTCGCATTACGAATGTTCCTCAGCACAACATCTTGAGTTTGTTTAGATAGTTCAATTCGGCATCCAAGCGGCGCATGAGGAAATCCATTTTTAATTTCATCACTAATGGCGCCATCGGTTTTCCCCACCAACGCTCGAAACTTATGGGCAAAATCGTAATCGGCATTGGCATTACCAACAAAATCCAACACAGTACAAACTTCTTTATCATCAGCTAAACGCAAACCACGTCCCAATTGCTGTAAAAAGATCGTCAAACTTTCTGTTGGTCTCAAAAACAACAGCGTATCCACCTCGGGTATATCCACACCCTCATTAAAAATATCAACAACGAATAAAATGTTGATTTCGCCACTTCGGAGGGCTTGCTGCTTTTGAGCTCGGTCTTGACTGTTATCACTGGTTAAATAGTCACACTTAATACCTTTGAGCAAAAACTGCTTACACATATATGCCGCATGCTCTTTGCTAACGCAGAAAGCCAAAGCTCGCATGTTACTTATTGAAGTAATTAGTTCATTTAGGGTTTGGTATATTTTGTCTACTCGTTGCTGGTTATGAGTATACAGGTTCGTAAGCTCTGCAATATCATAGCGCCCACGACTCCAACTGATATTCCGAAGGTCTGTATCATCATCGACACCAAAATACTGAAACGGGCATAAATGGCGACGATTAATCGCTTCAGGTAAACGAATTTCCGCAGCAATAACACCGCAAAAGTCATCAAGAATATTAGAGCCATCATGCCTTTCCGGCGTGGCAGTCAAACCAAGTAAAATCTGCGGTTCAAATCTGGCTAAAATGCTTCGATAAGAACTGGCAGCGACGTGATGCACTTCATCTATAACAACATAATCATAATAGTCTGCGGATAAATTTAAGTCGGGGAGTTGGTTATTCAGTGTTTGTACTGACGCAAACAGTTGCTCATATCGCTCTGGTTTATAATTACCTACCCACAACTCACCAAAACTGGCGTTTTTTAACACGCCTCGATAGGCCAACCTCGCTTGCTTTAAGATCTCTTCGCGATGAGCAACAAATAAAAATTTGGCGTTCGGCTTCTGTTTTAAATAGCGAGCAAAATCAAACGCCGATATTAACGTTTTTCCAGTGCCCGTAGCCGCGACCACTAGGTTTTTAAATCGCTGATGTAACGATCGCTCTACTTCAAGTTGTTCGAGGATCTCTTGTTGGTGAGTAAATGGTTTAATCTCAAAATAATGCGCCGATGGCTCGTTTATGCCATCGCCAATACGTGCTCGTTTTAAAGCTGTTTTGAGTTTTTCTTTAGCTTCAACTTTGCCATCAAAAATTTCAAACTCGTTTGAATTCCAATAAGTTTCAAATGTATTTATGGATCGCTCAATAATATGAGGGATCTCTTGAGATGTAATTTTTAAATTCCATTCAAGCCCACTCGTTAAGGCTGAATGAGATAAGTTGGAAGAACCAATATAGCCTGTATTAAAACCGGTATTTCGTAAAAACAAATAGCTTTTAGCGTGTAATCGTTCGCGCTTTGTATTGTAGCTAAGCTTAACTTCTGTGTTCGGCAAAGACGCTAAAAACTCTACTGCTTTAGCATCCGTCGCGCCCATATATGACGTGGTGATCACCTTTAACTTGCGACCACTACGAGTAAACTCTTCAAGCTCTTTGCGGAAAATTCGAATGCCCGCCCACTTGATGAATGATACTAACCAATAAATTGTATCTGACGATAAGATCTCACGTTTTAATTCGCTCTCTAACGACAAGCCGGCATTACTGCCGCAAAACAACTCACTTTGGGTAAGGCCGGTTAGCGGGAATATATCTTCAACGTACTTTTTAAGATCGGCGGAAACGGGGTTTTCTATTTCGTATAAAGCGGTGAGTATTTTGCCCTGACCTTCAAGCAAGTTTTCATCAAAAAACTCGTCATCCTGCAGTTTATCTTTAAGCCATAGAATTAGTTGATTCGACAACTCAATTTGACGCTGAAGTTGATCATCTCCGGATGGTAAGCAATTAACAGCATATTCAATTACACGATTTAAAAAACGAGACAACCAAATTGCCGCCTCCGATTGCTCCAAAACACGCTCACCAACATAAAACTTATCGTGATTTAGACGACCTGAAATTAGGTTAGTGATAAGTTGTTCGTATATTCCTAGAGTATTCATTAACTACTTCAATTATTCCTTCAACGAGAACAAACCATACACACAAACAAAGGGGAATTAAATATCATGCGTTTTACTTGACTTATTTTAAGTGATAAATATACGACCGGAAGTGTCCTAGTCCAGAGCTTAATCTTAAATAACATGTAAACATCCATCGATAATCTGTTTGCAAAATCATCCACCCTTAGGCCCTGTCTTTACAAACCCCCTTATATGCAATTAATGATTAATACAATTTAAAAGGGAGTAACTTGTGTAAAGTTTAAAGTAGTGTGGTAACTGTTCTTCAGAAATTTTCTTTATTAATACGATGAAAAAATGTAAATTACGTAATCAACTTAGTTCGTTGTATATAAAGGAAAATTATGAACTACATGGAAATTTTAAAGATTACTGCGAAATCAAGTCCAATTCCTACTATTATCACTATCATCGTAGCAATTACCTTTTCAAAGGTACTAGACAAGGAAATTTCCGACCTTGTAACAATTGTGGCTTTAATTCTAACTTTCTTAATTATTTTAGCGTTAATTGTTTATTCTAAACTACCAGCAAAGAAGACTAGCAACGCAACAGCAAAAGAGTTCTCAAAAAATAAACTATCTGATATCGAACTAGAAGACGGTGAAGTTTTTATAGGCTCAAAAGACTCTAAAGACGTTGTCACTAGCTTTAAAGAAAACGAAATATCAGGAATTAAAAGCAAAAATGGAGACGTCTTCATTGGTAGCAAAGGCAAGTAGTTGAGTGATGGAAGATAATCCTTTTTCCTATAACACTATTCGCGATGTTGAAACTGATAGCGGCGATATATTCATTGGAAACAAACAACTCAACTTTAACTTCGAAGTTCCAAAGGTTGACTCGGACAGTATATTAAAGTTAGTTGATGAGTATAAAAAAATCAGTTGTGAAAGTGATGAATTCAGAGCAATTAAAGAAGAGCTAGAAGATTACAAAAAACCGCGCCCTAATAGAGATATTATTGGATTAGAAAATAAACTCATGGACGGTAACCGTAAAGATCTCATCGAAGAAGCTAAAGAATATAAGGACAAATTCGCAAAGAGACTTATGCGTTATGAGTTTTCCACTCATCAAACTGCAATTCATTTGACACTGCTAGGGAAAATAGAAGAACGATTCAATACGTATATTGTTCCTCTAATTAAAAATGGTTCAGAAAATGAAAAAGTTGATCTCGCTATATCAACACTAATTATTCAACCATTGTCTCAAGAAGTAATGGCAGCAGATCCGACATTAACCGCGAAACAAATTAGAGGAATGATGTATATGATGACTGGCAATTGTTACTTAAAGTGGTCGAAGTCATGATTTTATACCACCCTGCTAAAGATACTAACCATTGTATTTACAGATTACTTTCAATACTCTTTTTTAATAATGGCAGCATTTCTATAGAGAAAATTCGCTTACTGGATTTTTATGCTTCGTTTCCACACTTGTTAAAAACTATCTCACCATGGCCTCAAGATATTAAACATTTGAAAAAATTGATATCAACTATACCTGAGCCTTACGAGAAGATATCAAATGCCAAAAGAGTTTTTTTTGAACTGTCAGAAGTTCAGGGAGTAGCAATAGCAACACTCTTTGGTAAAGGACTTTTAGATACAAACCTATATTCTGAAGGTGAGTTACACCTCAATAAAGAAGCTATTCCAAGTGAACTTTTATCTCTGATTTGTAAAAAACAATTTGTTGATGAAAATGTACAAAAAGTTTTAATCGAGGGGCTACTAAAAACTGTTTGGGAAGGTGATAAAGGATTGAAATATAGGTCAGGATTACTGGAATACAAATATGACTAATACAACTACTCTGAATATAAATAAAGTTGTAATTAAAGCAGGAACTAAGACTGTTTATGATGAAAATTTTAGCAATGGCCTAAACGTAATTAGAGGGTTCAACGGTACTGGTAAGTCAACAATAATGGAGTTGATATCATATGGATTAGGTGCCGATATTAAAAAACATAATTGGAAAAAAGAAGCGTTAGATTGCACTGAAATTACTATATCGCTAGATTTAAATAAAAAGCCTTATGTGTTTAAAAGAAAGATCGAATCAGCAACTAGTAAACCTTTAATAGAAATGTTTGAAGGTAGCTTCCAGGAATCTTTAATAAAGCACGAAGGGTGGACTAGTTATAAAAATAGTAAAAGTGAAGCTCGCAAGAGTTATTCAATGCAGTTTTTTAGCTTACTTGGCCTTGAGCAACATAACACTGCAGATAGTGAGTCACTGACTATTCATCAATTGTTTAGATTGCTTTACATTGATCAAGACACACCTGCATCTAAAATTTTTAGAACAGAACCTTTCATCTACGATAAAGAATCAATGAGAAAGGCTATAGGTGAATATACTTTTGGATTTGATGATTTAGAAGCTCATTCATTGAGGCAAAAGCTATATGTAGCCAACAAACAGTTTGATAAATTAGAAGATGAGCTTAGAACAATTTATAAAGTGTTAGGCCAAACCAATATCAAAGCAACATCTAAAGAAATAGATCAAGATATAAATAGCTTAACTGAAGATCTTTTGAAGCTAGAAACCCAAAGAGAACTTATTCTATCTAATAAAGGTTCATTCCAAGACGAAGATATTCAAAAGAAGTCAAAAATACTCCAAGAGTCAATATCAAAACAGTCAAAACTGATTCAAAAGCTAGATAGTGAATATATAGCCACTATTTACGATATATCAGAAAGTGAAGAGTTCTTAAAAGCTTTGGAATTTAGAAAATCGTCATTAGATCAGGCGAGTTTAACCTCAAGCTATTTGGAACATATTGCGTTCAAATATTGTCCTAGTTGTTTAACAGAAATTAAGCCACAAAGTGATGAAAACAAATGCTGCTTGTGTCACTCCGACAAAAAAGCCAACACAGTTAACGAAACATATATACAAGCTTTGAACGAGTTAGACTTTCAACTCAGTGAAACAAAGCAAATGCTGTCTAAAGAGTTAAAAAAGAAAGCTGAGCTGCAGTCATCAATAAAAGGCCATAAAGAAACTCTACATCATCTAAGAGCAAATCTAAGAGAAATTAGTAATTACAGCAGTGATTATGAAATTAAATTAACTGAGTTAGCAAAAGAGAAAGGTTATATTGAAGCTCAAATATCAACTTTAAAAGATCGATTAGATTTAGCTGCCACTTTAGATGTTAAAAGGGAACAAAAGGCTGCATTACAAGCTAACTTAACAAGATATGAAGATAAACTGAGGGCAACCGAAGCTATGCGTGCTAGTCGCATTAAATCAGTTAAAAATGCCATATCAGAAGAAGTGCTAGAAATATTAAAAGCTGATGGAGGAGTTGAACCTGCATTTAACAACGCAGAGCGATTTGATTTTGACTTTGCAACTGATAGCTTAAGATTAGATGACAGAGCTAATTTTTCTGCCAGTTCAAATGTTATTTTAAAAAATGCTTTCCATTTAGCAACTTTGATAGTGGCAGTAAGAGACAACGAGTTTAGACTGCCCTGTTTTATGATGTTCGATAACATTGAAGACAAAGGAATGAAAGAGGCTAGAAGCCAAAACTTTCAACGAATTATTGTTGATAAAATAAGTGAGTTAAAGGGTTCATTCCAGATAATCATGACAACATCTATGGTTGATGACACCTTAAATAATGACGAGTACGGAGTCGGCCCATATTACGAAAAAGGTGATCATACATTGAATTTCTAAAAGTACGAGGATGGAAAGGTCTAACTGTTGTTTTCCATTAATGGTAGCGCGAGTGGTAGTTCAGTGTTAATCTTCCCGAGACGGCATTGCTGGAAGGCTTGATTTTATTAGGCTTCAGAGGCGCTCTGGATATTGTTCTTCGTTGAGATCCAGAATATTGAATAGCGTAAAGTTCGCCTGTGACTCACTTGAGCACAAATAGCTAAATAAAGTACAATGTAATAATTAAAGGCTTGGGTTATTTATAACCCAAGCCTGTTTATTTTTTGATAGAGAAAAACATGGCTCAAACTCGCGGAAACTTATTTATTTTATCAGCGCCATCAGGTGCAGGTAAGTCTAGCTTAATTAATGCCTTACTTAAGAAACATGCAGATATGAAAGTATCGGTATCGCACACCACTCGCTCACCTCGCCCAGGTGAAGAAAATGGCATTCACTATCACTTTGTAACTACAGATGAGTTTAAAGCATTAATTACCAAAGATGATTTTTTTGAGTGGGCACAAGTTTTTGATAACTATTACGGTACATCAAAACAAGCTATTAAGTCGCAACTTGACGCAGGCATAGATGTATTTTTAGACATAGACTGGCAAGGTGCACAGCAAGTTCGTAAAATTATGCCAAGCGTGCAGACTATTTTTATTTTACCGCCTTCTAAAGCAGAACTTGAACAACGCTTAAATAACCGCGGCCAAGACTCTGCAGATGTTATTGCGTCTCGTATGGCCAAAGCACAATCTGAAACATCTCATTTCAACGAGTACGATTTTGTTATTGTAAACGATGATTTTGATACTGCCCTTGGTGATATCGAAACGATTGTTATGGCGCAGCGTTTAACATTAAGCGCTCAAGAAATTCGTAATAAAAAATTACTAAATGACCTTTTAAAGTAAATTAAGGGCATTTAATTAGGTCATACTCAGTAAAACTGATAAAAATTGACCACTACCTATTGGCGAAAGTCCCTGCGTACAGTAAACTACGCCTTTGCTTTTAAATTATTTTTGGAGTGCTGAGATGGCTCGCGTAACAGTTGAAGATGCAGTAGATGCAGTTGGTAATCGTTTTGACTTAATTTTAGTTGCGGCTCGTCGTGCCCGCCAAATTGCTGTTGGTGGTAAAACTCCACTAGTAGACCCTGAAAACGATAAACCAACCGTTGTTGCTTTACGTGAAATTGAATTAAACCTTGTTGATAGCTCATCAATGGATTTAATCGACCGTGAAGAACAACAACATCAAGAAGCAGCAGAACTTGCTGCTGTTGCTGCTATTGTTGGTGGCAACCAATAATCGACCTCCCGGTCTGATTTAGCCAACGGCGCAGTATTTCTACTATAGCCGTTGGCAATCCTTTCTTTTCATCGTATATTCTTAACTTACCGTTACCTAATTTGCTTCACTAGAACATTGGAGTGTGAATGTATCTTTTTGAAGGTCTAAAAAAGAAAATTTCTGAATACTTACCTGCTGCTGAAGTTGAGCTGGTACAAAAATCTTACGTGGTAGCACGAGAGGCCCATGAAGGTCAAACTCGCTCAAGCGGCGAGCCTTACATTACTCACCCCGTTGAAGTAACTCAAATCCTCGCAGGTATGCACCTTGATCATGAAACGCTCATGGCCGCATTAATGCACGATGTAATTGAAGATACCGACTTTAGCCAACAAGACTTAGCTGAGATTTTTGGCGAAACCGTCGCAGAACTTGTTGAAGGTGTAAGTAAGCTTGATAAGCTAAGCTTTAAAGATAAAAAAGAGTTTCAGGCTGAAAACTACCGAAAAATGATCATGGCAATGACACAAGACATTCGGGTTATTTTAATCAAACTTGCCGATAGAACACACAATATGCGCACCCTTGGCGCACTTCGCCCAGATAAACGCCGCCGCATAGCGCGTGAAACACTTGAAATATACGCACCCATTGCAAACCGTTTGGGTATTCACGATATAAAAAATGAACTGGAAGACTTAGGTTTTCAAGCATTATACCCTATGCGCCATCGTGCACTTAAGTCGGAAGTGGCTAAAGCCCGTGGTAACCGCAAAGAAGTTATCTCCAATATTCAAACTGAAGTAGAAGCTCGCTTAGAAGAATCGGGCATTGCTGCTACTGTATCTGGACGCGAAAAACACCTTTATAGCATTTATAAAAAAATGCTAAATAAGGAGTTGCTGTTTAATGAGGTAATGGATATTTATGCGTTTAGAATTGCCGTCGATTCAATGGATACCTGCTACCGTGTATTAGGCGTTGCGCATAATTTATATAAACCTATTGAAACTCGCTTTAAAGATTACATTGCGGTACCTAAAACAAATGGTTACCAGTCGTTGCATACTTCGCTTGTTGGCCCGCATGGTATTCCTGTAGAAATACAAATTCGTACTCATGATATGGATCATATGGCCGACAAAGGCGTTGCAGCACATTGGATGTATAAAAAAGCAGGCGATGGTGCAGGAAATACGTCTCAGCAACGTGCTCGTCAATGGATGCAAAGCTTACTTGAACTTCAACAAAGTGCAGGGTCGTCATTTGAATTTATTGAAAACGTTAAAACAGAATTATTCCCTGAGGAAATTTACGTATTCACCCCTGATGGCCGAATAGTTGAACTACCAATGGGCGCTACTGCGGTCGATTTTGCGTATGCAGTTCATACCGACGTAGGCAATACCTGTGTAGGCGCGCGTGTTAACCGCAAACCTTACCCGTTAAGTAAACCACTAGACACAGGCCAAACAATTGAAGTGATCACCAGTTCAGGCGCTCACCCTAATGCTACTTGGCTTAACTTTATTGTGACGGGTAAAGCGCGCTTAGGTATTCGTAATTACCTTAAGAGTCAGCATCATGAAGAAGCTATGTTGCTTGGTAGACGCTTACTCGACTCTGCACTAGGCGAAAACAAGCTAGATAGTATTCCTGATGAAAATATTGCACGCGTTCTTGAGGAGCATGAACTTTCGACCTTACTTGAGCTGCTTGTAGAAATTGGCGCTGGTAATTTAATGAGCGTACTCATAGCCAAGCGTTTATTGCAAAATGATTCTGACGACTTGACCGACATAACGAAACAAGCCAAAGCGACCATTATTGGAACAGAAGGCATGTTAGTCAATTACTCTAAATGTTGCCGCCCTGTCCCAGGTGATGCAATTACTGCACACATAAGCCAAGGTAAAGGATTAACAGTTCATCGCCAAGAATGTAAAAATATTCGTGGCTGGGAAAGTGAACGATCTAAATACTTGGTCGTAAAATGGGATGATAACCCTGAAAAAGAATACATAGCAGCCCTTAGGGTAGAGATTATTAATCATCAAGGTGCGTTAGCTAAGTTAACCAACGTAGTTGCCACAACCCACGCTAATATTGTTGAAATAGCGACTGACGAAAAAGAAAGTAATTTATATGTGATAGACCTTGGAGTCACGGTTAAAAACCGTGTCCATGTTGCCAATATTATGCGAAAAATTCGCGTAATGCCCGATGTGCAAAAAGTCTATCGAAAAAAATAACATAGGAAAAACATGAACAAAGCATTTATATCCACCGAAAAAGCACCTGCAGCAATAGGTACTTATAGCCAAGCAGTTAAAGTTGGCACTGCAGTATACTTGTCTGGTCAAATTCCATTAGTACCTGAGACTATGGAAGTTATATCAGAAGACTTTAGTGAGCAAACACATCAAGTATTTAAAAATATCACAGCAGTGTGTGAAGAAGCCGGTGGTAAAATTCAAGACTTAGTTAAAGTAAATATTTATTTAACTGATTTATCTAACTTTGCTGTCGTTAACGAAGTGATGAGCCAGTACTTTAAGCAGCCATACCCTGCACGTGCAGCAGTTGGTGTACGTGCTTTACCAAAAGGTGTACAAGTTGAGATTGACGGAATAATGGAACTGCCTTCAACTAACTAATATTTTCCTGAGCTATAGACCCACTCTATAGCTCACACCTGTCCTCTTTTTATACTATATTGTTATTCTTACTATCTTGACTCCGTCTTCAATTTCTATCACTCTGTAACTATGTCATTAATTTACTAAAACTTTAGTGGTTAAAAAGGATTAGCTGTGTTTAAGCTTGCTCATAATGGGAATGTTTTACTCGATGTAAATAAACACCCGCCTCCAAGTGCTACATTTGTTATTGAAGCAATAGAAATGTCTAAATTTTGCGACTGTAAAATTGATTACGACGCAATTAATGCATTCTTCAAAGATAAAAGTGCAGAGCCAGTACTTATCGTCGCGACCAAATACGATGCAAAGTTAGAGGTTGTCATCAGTGATGATAAAATGATGGCTACTGGCGAGCTTACCGTCGCGCAAGGCGGTGATTTACTCAGCCTTGATGATGCAAAAAAACAGCTAGTCAAAGCAGGTATAGTTCGTGGTTATAAGCAAGCATATTTAGAACAACTATTACAAAAGCAATTTACTGCTAAAGCAGGTGAGGTTGTGCAGGGTATTTTGGCTCAAGGCCGCCTGCCCAGTGATGGCTTAGCAACTAAACTCGTTACCAAAGTAAGAACCTTAAAAGACCATCTAAAAACCCCAAAGTTAAAAGAAGATGGCAGCGTTGATATGCGTGACTTTGGTAAAATGGCAAGTGTTGAGCCTGGTGCGGTACTTATACGCCAGCAACCCGCAACTCCAGGAAAAGAAGGCTTTACTGTACTTGGCGATATACTACCAGCGAAACCGGGTGACAATAAACAACTTGTTGCCGGTGAGGGTACCGAGATCTCTAAACTTAACCCTCTAGAGTTAGTATCAACCATATCAGGTGTGCCTATTGAAATTACTAACGGAATGCGCGTAGACGATATTTTTACTATTCCCGATGTCAACGTTAAAAGCGGTCATATTGATTTTGAAGGCAGTGTGATTGTTACTCGAAATATAGAACCTGGAATGAAAGTAACCGCCAAAGGTGATATTACAATATTTGGTACTGTTGAATCTGGTGAGTTAACGGCCGGCGGTAATATTACTGTTAAGCAAGGCGTTATTGGGCATCAAAAATCTGACGACAAATCGCTTTCGTGTAAGCTTATATGTGAAGGCGACATTCATGTATCACACTCACAATATTGCTATTTAGAAGCTGCAAATATTTTTATTGAGCGACAAACTAGCCACTGTATTATGAAGGCACGTCATGCTCTTAAGGTGGGTCAACCAGATTTACCTAAAGGTAAGATATTTGGCGGCGAGATTTTAGACGCGACAACATTAATTGCTGGTGAAATTGGCAACGAATCGGGTGCTAAAATGGTTATTAATTTAGCAAGCTCCGGCGGTGATATTACTGCTGAAACTGACGAGTGCTTTAAAGAGCTTGCTAAAACGGAGCAGCAATTAGACTCCTTACAACCTGCATTAGAAAAAGCAGACTTGCTTAAAGATCCAGAAAGAAAAAACGAACTTATCAATAAAATTGGTGCTACTCAGTTACATCTATGTCAACAAGCAGAGCAATATGAAAGGCAACTCTCATCATTAGAGAATAACCTTCATGAATTACTTACAAATACACACTTAATCGTCAATACAGTTTTACATTCAGGTGTGGAAATACATATTTTTGATAAAGTTCTTAAAACAAACCGTAATTACCCACCTTGCACAATAAAACTGATGAATAACAAAGTAGAAGTTGAGTTTAAAACATCGTGAATATAGAGTGCTAAAAGCAGCACTCTTATATCTTTCATTAGAGTATACCGTCAACACTTGCATGTGTTTGTGTTGACCATACTCCAACTTGAACTTGTCCAATATGTTCCTTTTGCAGCAATAACATAGCCAAACGTGATTGCCCAATACCTCCACCAATAGTTTGTGGAAACTGACTTTTTAATAATGCCTTATGCCAATCCAATTGCAGGCGGTCATCATCTCCTGTAATCCTCAACTGAGTTTTTAGTATCTCGGGGCTTACACGAATCCCCATTGAAGATATCTCAAAGGAATCTTCCAGTATTGGATTCCATACTAAAATATCACCATTGAGCCCTATATATTGTTCGCTCGTTGGTGTAGACCAATCGTCATAATCAGGCGCTCTTACATCGTGAATTTGACCATCGCCTAATTGACCGCCAATCCCAATTAAAAATACAGCACCATATTTTTTTGCTATTGCTTTTTCGCGATTTTTAGCCGTAAGGTCAGGGTATATTTTACGAAGCTCTTCACTGTGCACAAATTGAATATCACTTGGTAAAAAAGGGTCAAGTGAAAAGTGTTCGCTAACAAATTGCTCTGTTTCTTTTATGCCTTTATAAATTGATTCAACTGTACGTTTGAGGGTAGTTAAAGAACGTTCTGTTGATTCACAAATTACCTTTTCCCAATCCCACTGATCAACGTAAACCGAGTGGATAGGACTTAGCGACTCTTCATCAGGGCGCAGTGCCTTCATTTGAGTGTAAAGGCCTTCACCTTTACTAAATCCATACTCGCCTAACGTTTTACGTTTCCACTTTGCTAGCGAATGCACAACTTCGTATTGGCTATCGGCAATCGCTTTTACATTTACTGCTACAGCGTTTTCATGACCGCTTAAATTATCTTGTGTGCCATCACCTACTTTTGCAAGAATAGGTGCCTGCACTTCGACTAGCCCTAACTGTTTTTCCAATTGCCGTGAAAAAAATTGCTTTACGCTGCTTATTTGCAACTGCTGCTGCACATAGTGTGAACTCATAATAATTGGCCTCATTCCCAGTTATTGTTACTTACTTTATTTTTAATAACGCACCTAATAGATGCTGCTAATGAAGTTACTGTAACGATTTAAACTTTTAATTCAATAACCCATAATAAAAATAGCTTTAATGTGTTAATTCGACTAATTTACAGGGTATAAAAATGTGAATTCACTAATTTAAATAAGAAAAAATAATGGAAAATTATCAAATCGATAATCTCGATAAACAGATACTTCACGCTTTAATGGAAAACGCCCGTACAGCTTATGCAGAATTAGCTAAACGTTTTAACGTAAGTGCCGGTACTATTCATGTGCGTGTAGAAAAATTAAAACAAGCAGGAATTATCACAGGCACCCAATTAAGTATAAATACAAAGCAACTTGGCTATGACGTTTGCTGTTTTATTGGTATTAATTTAAATAATGCACGCGATTACCCTGAAACACTCATTAAACTCGAAGCGCTTGAAGAAGTTGTTGAAGCCTATTACACCACCGGTAATTACAGCATTTTTATTAAAGTAATGGCTAAATCAATCGACCACTTACAGGATGTATTAATAAATAAAATTCAAGCGATAGAAGCTATTCAGTCCACCGAGACACTTATTTCTCTACAAAACCCAATTAGCCGCACAGTGATGCCTTAGTACATAAAATTTCGTATAATTAACAAAAAAGAGGATCACCATGCAGCAAAATCGCTATCAACGAATTAAAGACGTCTTATCGCGTCGCCAAACCGACTTAACCGTGTGCCTAGAAGACGTGCACAAACACCATAACCTATCGGCTATTGTAAGAAGTGCAGATGCAGTGGGTTGCCACCATGTACATGCTGTATGGCCTGAAAACCAAAAATGGCTAACTAATAACACCTCTGGCGGGAGTAAAAATTGGCTGGAAACCCACCTTCATAAAAACATTGATGATGCCGTAACCATGATGCGACAGCACAACCCAAATGTACAAATATTAGCCACGCACCTGAGCGAAGATGCCGTTGATTTTAGAGAAATAGATTACACAAAACCCACAGCAATTATTGTTGGGCAAGAAAAAACAGGGATCTCAGCACAAGCCCTTAAGCATGCCGATCAAAACATAATTATCCCTATGCAAGGCATGGTGCAATCTCTTAATGTTTCTGTGGCTGCAGCACTCATTTTATTTGAAGCACAACATCAACGCGAAAAGGCAGGGCTATATAACCGTAATATGTTGAGCGAAGATATAAAACACCCTATGTATTTTGAAGGCTACCACCCCGTTATAGCTAAACAATGCCGTATAAAAAAACTACCTTACCCGCCACTCGATGAAGAAGGTGAAATAATTGCTGACGATGAATTTTGGCACGCCTTAAAACATGCTTGATGCTTAGCGAGCCTGTGAGTACACTTAACTCATTCACAAATAAAAAGATTTGAGCCTACATTGTCTAAACCTAGCTTAAACCAATACCCCATTACGGAACTTAAAGGGGTTGGACCCAAAATGGCCGAACGCCTTTTAAAGCTAGGTATTAAAAACGTGCAAGACATGCTCTTTCACTTACCGCTTAGGTACGAAGATAGAACCCGTATTTATTCCATCAACGAACTGTCATTACACAGCCACGTGAGCATTGAAGCCACAATAGAAACAAGCCAGATCACATTTGGCAAAAGACGTATGCTCGTTGTGCAAGTAAATGATAATACAGGGAGGCTCACACTTAGGTTTTTTAATTTCAGTGCAGCACAAAAAAATGCATTAAGCCCTGGAAAAATAATACGTTGCTTCGGCGAAGTTCGCCGCGGGCGTGTTGGCTTTGAAATGAGCCATCCAGAATACAGTTTAAGTGATACACCAAATGAGCAACCAACAGCTTCAACATTAACGCCAGTATACCCAACAACAGATGGTTTAAAGCAATTATCTATTAGGGCCCTAAGTGAACAAGCTGTAGAGCTGCTTAATAAATACTCTGTTGAAGAACTGTTACCCGTGCAATGGCAACCTTCTCAACTTGCACTAGCTGATGCCTTATTGTTGCTTCATCGCCCACCTAGTGATATCGACGTTAATGAACTAGAGCAAGGCACACACCCTGCTCAGCAGCGTTTAGTATTTGAAGAATTACTTGCACAAAACCTAAGCTTATTAAAAGTAAGAGAGCAAGGACAGCAAGCAAAAGCTGTGTCTCTAAGTTCTACAAATAAATTAGAGCCTCAATTTTTATCACAATTGCCTTTTGCGCCAACCAATGCACAAAATCGTGTTGTGTCAGAAATTAAAGTTGATCTAGCATCTCCTTATCCTATGATGCGCCTAGTTCAAGGCGATGTAGGCTCTGGCAAAACCTTAGTTGCGGCATTAAGCGCATTAACAGCAATAGCTCAAGGGTTTCAAGTAGCTTTAATGGCACCTACTGAAATACTAGCAGAGCAGCATGGTATAAGTTTCACATCATGGTTTAAACAATTAGGCATAGACGTAGCATGGCTTGGTGGAAAAACAAAAGGTAAAGAACGTACAGCAACACTAGAAAAGATTGCCTCTGGTGAAGCACAAATGATTGTAGGTACACATGCTTTATTTCAAGATGAAGTAAAATTTAACAACCTAGTACTTATAATTATTGATGAACAACATCGTTTCGGTGTTCACCAGCGTTTAACACTAAGAGAAAAGGGACAATTTAATGGCTGTTATCCACATCAACTAGTGATGACCGCAACCCCCATTCCACGTACTTTAGCAATGACAGCTTATGCCGACTTAGAAGTCTCAATTATTGATGAGTTACCACCTGGCCGAACACCTATTACTACAGTAGCACTTCCAGACACGCGTCGTGACGATATAATTACTCGCGTTAAATCAGCTTGTAATGAACAAGATCGCCAAGTTTATTGGGTATGCACACTCATTGATGAGTCTGAAGCACTGCAATGCCAAGCAGCTGAAGATAGTGCTGTGCAATTGAAGGAAGCCTTGCCAGATTTAAGTATTGGCTTAGTACACGGACGAATGAAGCCAGCAGAAAAGCAGGCCATCATGGAAGACTTTAAAAAAGGCCTTATACATGTTTTAGTTGCTACAACAGTAATTGAAGTAGGTGTTGACGTACCTAACGCAAGCTTAATCATTATTGAAAACCCAGAGCGCTTAGGTTTAGCACAATTACACCAGTTACGCGGGCGAGTGGGAAGAGGGAGTATTGCCTCCCATTGTGTTCTTTTATACCATGCACCACTTTCGCATACCGCTCAAAAACGCTTGGGTGTACTTAGAGACAGTAACGATGGCTTTGTGATAGCCGAGCGGGATTTAGAAATACGCGGCCCAGGTGAAGTCCTAGGAACTAAGCAAACAGGCTTAGCAGAATTTAAAATTGCTGATTTAACCCGAGATAAACAAACTCTAAATCAAGTAAGACCCATTGCACAACAGATGTTAAGTCAATACCCTCAATATGTAGATCAACTCATTCAACGCTGGTTGGGCAATAAAACAAACTACGCACAAGCATAACCCCATTATACTTATTCCAACATCACTCTAGGTAGTAAGTGGTTTTCAAATATAGTGTACAGTCTTCTAGCTGAAACCTCTGGATGTAAATGCATATACGCTGATTACTTCCTACCCTTAGCCTTATAAATTATGTTGTAGTGCCCACAGCGGTAGAGAGTCACAGTGAAATGTTGCCTATCTTAGGCCAGTGTATTGAATAGCCAAAACACTCTTAAAAAAGAGACGCTACGCTTTAGAGATTACTTTCCTGCAGACGCAAAAAACCCGTCACATTGCTGTAACGGGTTTCTCTTATTTGAAGCCTGGTAATGTCCTACTTTCACATAGCAAATGCTACACTATCATCGGCGCTGTTAGCTATAAATACATAT
>NZ_PNDV01000083.1:0-379 GCF_005930865.1 Pseudoalteromonas sp. S554
ATGACCAAGAACAAAAGAATATTTAAGTTAAAGCTCGCACAACTTGCTGAGCAGGAAAACTCTGAAGCATTAAGTAGAAGTACAATATTAGCGCTCGGCTTATTCGTTATTGGTTTCAGGTCTACCTGCTTAATGGGTCAAAGAGTTTTATCCATAAACAGTTACCTTATTCAGGCGAGTTCAAAATTCATGTGCTCGAGACGATGGAAATTAATGATTGGTCTTTGGGTTATACTAGCGCCTATTTCGACTTATCATCCCCAGGTATTTTATTTCAATGGCAAAAGCTTTATGCTCACGGGGGTATAACCCGACTAAAACCCCAGAAAAAAGGTAGGCCTCGCGAGACGAATCATTCTTCATCTCCTAAACCATCAGC
>NZ_PNDV01000084.1:0-552 GCF_005930865.1 Pseudoalteromonas sp. S554
GAAGTGACCCCCAATAGTTGGACAATCCAATTACTGGGGGTCTTTTTATGTCCAAGCACAAAAGAATATTTAAGTTAAAGCTCGCACAACTTGCTGAGCAGGAAAACTCTGAAGCATTAAGTAGAAAGTACAATATTAGCGCTCGGCTTATTCGTTATTGGTTTCAGGTCTACCTGCTTAATGGGTCAAAGAGTTTTATCCATAAACAGTTACCTTATTCAGGCGGGTTCAAAATTCATGTGCTCGAGACGATGGAAATTAATGATTGGTCTTTGGGTTATACTAGCGCCTATTTCGACTTATCATCCCCAGGTATTTTATTTCAATGGCAAAAGCTTTATGCTCACGAGGGTATAACCCGACTAAAACCACAGAAAAAAGGTAGGCCTCGCGTGACGAATCATTCTTCATCTCCTAAACCATCAGCAGACATGTCTGAAAAAGAGCTCAGGGAAGAATTGGATTATCTACGTGCAGAGAACGCAGTCTTAAAAAAGTTAGAAGCCTTGGCTCAGGCCAGAAAGAAAAAAGCAAAGACAAAACGAAAGTTGT
>NZ_PNDV01000085.1:0-38360 GCF_005930865.1 Pseudoalteromonas sp. S554
TCACTGGCTCAAGTCCAGTAAAACCCACCAAATATAAATAGATCATTAATACCCTGCTCTAAGTTATTCTTATTCAATACCTATTCAAATACGTACATAACCCGTTATTACAGCACTGGATAAAAATGACACTTTATGACCACATAAACGTATTAGTTAAACCTAATTACCTAATAAATACAGCTAGCATTTAAATTCTCTTGTAAGCAGCTAAACTGTTGATTATAGTCTGTGTTAAAAGTGATAACGCTTAAGCCAATGCCAACTAAGATATTTTCAAAAGCCAAAATACTAATAGTCGAAGAGCAACCGCTTGCTCAAAGCTATATGAAACAATCGTTAGAAAGGCTCGGCTTTCGGCAGTTGAGTTTTGCCGATCATGCAAATTCAGCCAAAGAGCAATGTTTAAGTGAATCGTTTGATTTAATTGTTTGTTCGTTTAATTTAAACAAACACCAAGACGGTTACCAATTGTACGAAGAGCTAAGAGTAAAAAAACTTATAAAAAACTCCACTGGCTTTATCTTTATTTCAGCTGAAACAAGTGGCTCATTAGTACACAGTGTACTTGAACTTCAACCGGATGATTTTTTAGTTAAACCTTTTACAGGGCAAGAACTCAAGACCCGAATTGAACGTATTTTAAAGCGCAAACACGATCTTCAAACCGTATACACGCTTATTGATGATGGCAATGATTCAAAAGCAGTAAAATATATTGATGCCGCACTTGAAAGAAAAGACAATAATTACAGCCCTATCTTACTTCGCCTGAAAGGTGACGCTCTTCTTCGGTTAAAGCGGGCTCAAGAGGCCAAAGATTTTTTTAAATCCGTGCTCGACATTCAAAAGTTTGCCTGGGCAAAGGTGGGGCTAGTTGAAGCGCTTATAGCTAACAATGAGCACATTTTGGCGCAGCGCATGTTAAAAACCATGTTAGAACGTCAAGAAACCCGCCTTGTTGCATTAGACTTACTAGGCCGGTTAGAAATAAAACTCAATCAATTTGAATTGGCACAAGATTTTTTGAGTCAAGCTGCCACAATTGCACCACGTAATATATCGCGTCAAAAATCGTTAAGTACAGTCTCGTTAATTAATCACGACTACGAAAAAAACTACCTCACACAAAAAGATATAGCAAACTTTGCTAAGCACTCTATTTACGATCATCCCGACATATACTTAAATGCGGCTCGAGCAGGAATCGATTTTGCGTTAACAACGGATCAAACCGATCAAGTGCAGCGAATTTCAAGGCAGACAAATAAGTATATAAACGATTTAAAAACCCAATTTCCTAACAGTACGAATCAATCGCAAATTGATGTGCTTAATGCGCGGCTTCATTATTTAAAAGATGAGCATCAAAAAGCTAAAAAGCTCATTGAACAATTAGAAGATGACGACTCTATAATACGCTCAGTAGATGGTGCACTTGATAAAGCAAAAGCCTTTCATGAGCTAGGGTTTCATCAAAAGGCGCAAATGTTATTTTCGCAAATAATTAATCATTGTGAAAGACACCCAAATACCAGCGAACCCACCTACTTACGCTATATACAGCAACAACAAAGCGAACGACGTGACATTAAAATGGGGCCAAAAGAACTTAATAACCATGCGGTAACCCAATTTAACAAAGGGCAATTAAACACAGCACTTGAAGCATTTACGCATGCGTTTAGAGTTATGCCACGCAATCAAAGCATTGCACTTAATTTATTACAATGCTTGTTTGATTCGACCAAGCAAAGTGGCAGCTCATTGAATATAGGACTTGCTAAAAAATGCTACGCCTTATTGGACAAATCTGACCTGCCAGCAGATCAAGCGCAGCGCTTAGATAAAATTATGAATCAAGCAAAAGAGATGAAGCTAAACCTCAAAAACTAAAGCTTTTTCATTGCTGCACCATTAACGCAGTATCGAAGGCCCGTTGGTAGTGGGCCATCTGGAAATATATGCCCTAAATGCGCATCACACACGTTGCATACAACCTCTACACGCTCCATGCCATGGCTGACGTCGCGTACATAGCCAATTGCTTCTATCGTTGCTGGCTGAGTGAATGAAGGCCAGCCTGTTCCGCTTTCAAATTTTTCGTCAGCATCAAACAATAAATTATCGCAACAAACACACACATATTTACCGGGCTCTAGTAATGTACAACTGCCAGACATATCAGGACGCTCTGTCCCCTTCATACGAGTTACGTAGTATTCGTTTTCTGATAATTGTTCACGCCATTGTTCATCGGTTTTAATGACTTTTTTACTGGGTGCAGGGTTGCCATTATTGGCAAAGTTAATCACATCTTTCCATTTCAACATAGTAACCTCATGAAAACCTGTATTACGAATAGGGTGAATAACCTAGACTCTGGATAATTAATTTATATAAAACAAAGATCAGGTTATATGGCTAAATCTTTTTATTGTTACGAGGATGAATGACGCCGCGATCAAGCTTGTTCAAAGGTAATAGTTTGCTTTTCTGCAGTAGTAAAAATACGCTGCATAAACGCCTCTAATTCCGCTTTTTTAACGGGTAAGCTAACACTTAGTTGCCGGTCATTATTGCTACAAATAATTAGCTCGTCATCTTTACTCACTACGCGCTCAATACTTTGTATAACCAACCAATTTGGACCATGTTTTTTATCAAAAAAGCCCATTAGGCTAAACACTAGTAAGTGCTGCGCATCGCGTTGAACAAAGTGCTCTAAACGGTTTCGCGCTTTAAATAGTGGTGTAAGCCTATACATGCTTGAACAAAATACAAACACCCAAACTCCTATCAACACTTTAAACCACATAACTTCAAATAACTCAAAAGCAAACATTAAACCAATAAGCACAAAACCGATGAGTGCAATGATTAATGCTATTTTTTTGTTTACTGAGTCCACTATGAATCCTTTTTAAGATCTTTTTTATCATCTGATGCTTTTTCTGTTGGCTCAGGCCAATCTTTAAAAAACACGGTTAAATAACGACTTTTAACTAAATACCAAAGCACCCAAAAAACAATAACCATTTGCACCGCTAAAAAAAGTGAAAACCGGTAATGGCTATGTGCCGCTTGTACTATTAGCCACGTTAAATCTATTAGCGCGCATACAATTAATGGCCAGCGCATATGCCGCCAAATACTCGCTAATCTGTCAGTGGCTTTATGTGAATCGCGAGGGCGGCGCAAGCAAAATAACAACGTAGGTAATATCGCAATACTGCCAATGGCAATAGCAATAAAAAAGTCGCTTTTAGATCTAAAAAATAACGACATTAAGTCAAGCTCTGGTCGTCGGCTCAGTGCCGCAATAACCCAAATAAAATAAGCACGCAGCAACACCACTACACTTAAGTGAAACGCAACAGGGGTGCGATAACTCCCGTATTTATCCCAGTATTGAGGACCGTATTGGCTCATTACTATTTTCCTAGCCGTTATGCTTTTTAAGGAGCTCGATTAAATCATCCTCTGTAAGCACGTCTATCCCCAAATCTTGAGCCTTTGTGAGTTTAGAACCGGCTTTTTCACCCGCTACTAAAGCATCAGTTTTAGCAGATACACTACCTGACACCTTTGCACCTAGCTGTTGTAAGCGCGCTTTAGCATCATTGCGGTTAAGCGTATTGAGGGTACCTGTAAGTACATAAGTAAGCCCCGCTAACGGTTGTTCATCCTCTGACGGTGCGCTTAGCGCAGGCCAATGAACACCTTGCTCGATAAGCGCATTGACCACCGCTAAATTGTGCTCTTCATCAAAAAAACCTCGTACATGCGATGCTACAATATCGCCTACATCGCTTACTTGTGTGAGACTTTCAACACTAGCACTAATAATATTCTCTAGCGTTAAAAAGTGATTCGCTAAATTTTGTGCCGTAGCCTCACCGGCTTCTCGAATACCCAGTGAATATAAAAATTTAGCAAGCGTAGTGGCTTTTGCTTCATTTAAAGCAGTAACTAAGTTTTTAGCCGATTTAGGCCCCATGCGCTCAAGTGATTCAAAGTGACCTTGCTTTAATACAAATAAATCAGCCGGAGTTTTTATAAGCTCACGGTCCACTAATTGATCAACAATTTTATCACCAAGACCATCTATATCTAATGCCTTACGCGAGGCAAAGTGCTTTATAGCTTGCTTGCGCTGCGCGGGGCATACTAGGCCACCAGTACAACGGGCTACAGCTTCCCCTTCTACTTTTTCTACATGGGAGTCACAAATAGGGCAAGCTAATGGAAACACAATGTCTCTTGCATCCGTGGGCCTGCGTTCAAGCACAACTTGTGTTATTTGCGGAATCACATCGCCAGCGCGGCGTATAATCACCGTATCGCCGACTTTCACGCCTAACCGAGCAATTTCATCACCATTATGAAGCGTTGCATTAGACACCGTTACACCGCCTACAAACACAGGTTCTAAACGAGCAACAGGCGTAATTGCACCTGTACGACCAACTTGAAATTCTACATCAAGGAGTTGAGTGACTTCCTCTTGCGCCGGAAACTTATAAGCAATAGCCCAACGAGGTGCCCGCGCTACAAAGCCTAAACGCTCTTGTAGGGCTTTTTTATTAACTTTTATTACTACGCCGTCAATTTCATATTTAAGCTCACTGCGACGCGTTAAAATATCATCATAATAATCAAGTGCAGCTTGTGGCCCTTCCACCAGCTTTGTTTCTGGACAAAGGGGTAAGCCCCAATCAGTTAACTTTTCTAATTGCTGAAAGTGATCCTCTGGAATTGAGCCATCAGCAACCAAACCAGTACTGTATGCATAAAACATCAGTGGACGTTTTGCGGTAATTTTAGAGTCTAGCTGGCGTAGGCTACCTGCCGCCGCATTACGTGGATTTACAAATACTTTTTCGCCACGCTTTTGCGCTTCATTGTTTAGCTTTTCAAACCCTGCGCTGTCCATAAATACTTCACCACGCACTTCAAGCTCTTTGGGGTAGTCGCCACGCAACTTAAGGGGGACGTTACGAATTGTTTTTACATTTTGAGTAATATTCTCGCCTGTAAAGCCATCTCCCCGTGTTGCAGCTTGTACCAACACTCCATCACGATAAATAATAGATACCGCTAACCCATCAAGTTTTGGCTCACAGCAAAAAGTGAGCTCATCTGTGCTCATTAAGCGCTCTTTTATTCGGCGATTAAAGCCCGTAAATTCATCTTCGCTAAACGCATTATCAAGCGATAGCATTGGCACTTGATGAGCAACTTGCTCAAATTTACTAAGCGCTGCACCACCTACTTTTTGAGTCGGTGAATCAGCAGATAAAAATTCAGGGTTTTGTGTTTCAAGCGCACTGAGTTCGCGTAATAGCCTATCGTATTCAGCATCGGGAATGCTGGGGGTATCAAGCACATAATAATTATAGTTGTGCTGCTCTAATAGGGTACGAAGATGATTAATTTGCTCACTAATGCTGCTAGACATTTAAACCTCAAAAAACATAAAAAAGCCACTTTGACGATATCGCCCAGTGGCTTGTAAAATTATATATTACAAATTGTTACGCTGAAAAAGCACGAACCTGCTCAACATATTGCCTTACACACTCAACACTCATTTCTTCGCGTTCTGCGTCTAATATGTGCGCGCCAAATTCGTCGGCTATTTTTTTAGCCGCACTGTGCAACATATTAAAGGCTGCTAGTCCGTCACCGTCACACGGCAAGGTCATAAATAAGCTCACACCTGCGGTGCTAAACTGTTCCATATTGTCTATATCGAACGTTCCTGGGTTGTACATATTAACTAATCTAAACAACACTGGTCCTTGGCCTGCAGGGTCTAAATGACGATTAAAAAAGCCCTCTTCAGAATATTTAAAACCAAGCGTATTCACAGCAGGTAATAACTTGCTGCCTTGCATAGTTAACCCTTCTGGCATTTGTATATGTACAATAACAAAATCGGGTACTGGCTCTTTTGGTTGTTCATTAGTTTGCTCAACCGACTCTAAATCGTCAACAACACTTAGGTCATCTTCAATAGGAACCTCTGGCGCGCTGGAATCAATTTGAGGCTCATTAGCATCAAAGTTAAGTTCACCTAGCTGTGGTTCGTCACGCTCACTAATTACCGGCTCTTTTGGCTCAGCTTTTTGACTATATGAATGAGAGGAAGCTGTTTGGCTTTCTTGGAGTGGTTCAACCCGTTCATTAACGGACGTATCTGGGCTCTCTTTTTTTCTTACAGACCATAAACCATGGACTAATAAGCCACCAATGACAATCACACTGATAATGATTAAAACCCATCTTAATTGTTCGGCCATCCCCTCACCTTTTATTATTTGTTATGCCTAAAACCTGTATAGTAATTAAAAACTAATACACGTGTTATAAAAATTTATGCGTGTGCAAGTTGCACCGCTTGTTCAATATCTACTGCAACCATTCGAGATACACCCGGCTCTGCCATGGTAACACCGGTTAAACGCCCCGCCATCTCCATTGCAATTTTGTTATGGCTTATATAAATAAATTGCACTGATTGTGACATTTCTTCCACCAAACGGCAAAAGCGAACAACGTTTGCGTCATCTAATGGTGCGTCAACTTCATCCAGCATACAAAACGGGGCTGGATTTAGCCTGAATATAGAAAACACTAATGATAATGCCGTCAGCGCTTTTTCTCCACCACTTAACAAGTGAATAGTTGAATTTTTCTTACCTGGCGGCCGTGCCATTATACTAACACCACTTTCAAGTAAATCGTCACTGGTTAATTCCAAATACGCACTCCCTCCACCAAAAACTTTAGGAAACAGCTGTGCAAAGTCTTCATTAACTTGATCAAACGTGGCTTTAAAGCGCGTTTTTGTTTCGGTATCTATTTTCCGAATAGCCCCTTCAAGGGTATTTAACGCTTTAGTTAAATCCTCTAACTGATTATCTAAATACTCACTGCGCTGTTTTGCAACATCAAACTCTTCTATAGCTGCTAAGTTAACCGCACCCAACTTGTCTTGCTGATTTGTAATACCTGTTAATTGGTTTTGCGCTGCATTTAGAGTTAAGTCGTCAGGTAATGTTTCAAGTACGGCTTTTAAGCTTTGTTTAAGCTCTTCTAATGGCTCAAGTGCAGCTTGCGCCTTTATTAATAAGCTCTGCTCTTCAAGTGTTAATTTTTGATGTTGTTCTTGAAGCCCTTGCAGCTCACCTTGCGAATTTTTAAGGCTAGCTTGTTTTGTATGTAAGGCGCCTTTAGCTTGTGATAAATCGTTTTGTAATTGCGCTAATCGTTGTTCGCCATACTGATGCTTTTCTAGTAAGGTTGAGATTGATTCACTGAGTGTTTCTTCTGGAATAAGTAACGCCTCTATTTCCAAAACTAATTCTTCAGCCCCTTGTTTTGCCTCTTCATAGGCTTGCGCTGCATGGCTCAGTTTTGTTTGACTTAACTGCCATTCACTACGTGCTTTTTGCTGACTTAAGCTTGCCTGATGAGCCTGCGTTTTGTATTGCTCTAGTGCGCTGAGTGCTTGGCTATAATTTTTATCGCTGAGCATGCGCTCATCATTCGCAGTCTCAGTTTCATCTGTTAAATTTAATTGCTGCTCAACAAATAGTTCATATTGCTCGGTTTGTTCATCAAGCTGCTTATTGAGTTGCACCAGTGACGCACTTATCGCTTGCTCTTGTGTTTTTATTTTTGATAGCTGATATTGGTATTGAGTAACTTGCTCTGTGAGCATATCGCTTCGGGTACTTGAAATAGCAATTTGTTGAGCAAGCTGATGAATAACGTCTTTGAGTGCTTTTTGTTCGGTATTAAGCTCTGCTTGTATTATAGTGTATTGTTCAAGCTCACTTTTGACCTGTTCAAGCTGACTTTTAACATCTGTGATCTCATGGGTGTGCGCGTGAAGTTGCTTATGCTTTATTAGCAATGAATTGTCGGTGTTACTGTCTGCGTTTACGTGCCAATTACGACCATGCAATTCGCCTTTTTTATCCATTATCGCAATGTAATAGTCATCATGTAGCATAGTTAAATCGGCGTGTTCGCTATAGCCAATTCGCGTGAGTAAGTCAGGGTAAACGCCAGCGGTAATATAATCTGCCAAGCTTGCCTTAAGTGAAGGCTGACTGCTTGGCCATATACTATTAGTTGATTGCTGCTCTGTTACACTTAAATGCGTGAGCGACTTAAGTGCTTGCTCTATTAGTGGCTCAAAACCATCTTGCACTATGAGCTGACTTAAAACCCCAGTTGAGTTAGTGACCTCTTCATCTAACCCCAATGCACTTTTAAGCCCAGCAATACGGGCGTTTAGTTCATTTTCTTTCTGTGTCAGTGTTTTATGATTGTCTTGAGTTTCATCAACCAGCCTATTTTGCTGAGTCAATTTAACTTCACATTGCGCAAGCGCGCTTTGGTTTTTTGCAAGCGCCTCAGTGAGTGCTTGGCGCTGCTGTTTTTGCTCGGCCAGCTGCTGTTCTACATTATTATTTTTTAGTTCATCAAGCTGTAAATTTAATTGGCTAAGTTGCTCATTAACATGATTTATTTGCTGTTGCGTGTGCTTTATTTCACTACTTTGCGACTGCACCTGAGTGGTAAGGTGTTGCTGTTGTTCGTTGAGTGTTTGCCAATTCGAATAACTTCGCTGCTTAGTACCCTGTAACCCCTCAAGCTCAAATGACAATTCACTCACTTGCTCTTCGCACATTAAACTGCTTTCTATTGCCTCTTGCAGTGCTTCATCAAGTTCTTCGCATATATGCTGCTGTTGCGCTTTTTGCTCAAGGCTATCTGTTTGGCGTTGTTGTAATTTTATTAAGCTTTGTTTAAGTGACTGTATTTGTTGTTTAACACTAATTTTTTGCTGTTCGGCTCGAGTTAACTCGGTATGAGTAATATGTTGCTGGTGCTGCGCATCACTTAATTTATCTTGCTGAGCTTGTACCTCTCCTTCAAGTGTTGCAAGCACATCATCGTGCCCTGAGTGAGCCGTTTTAAAAAAGCTTATTTGCTCATTAAGCTTTTTAATTTGCTCGCTTTTGTCTAATTGTTGTTGATGCAGCTTTTGCCATTTTAAAACAGCTACTTGGCCTTTTAATGTGCGCTCTGTTGCTTTAAGTTCACGGTATTTTTTAGCATCAAGTGACTGAACAGCCAATTTATCGAGTTGGCTTTGCAACTCTTTACGAACATCTAATAAACGTTCTAAATTTTCTCGGGTACTTTTAATCCGCGTTTGCGTTTCGCGGCGACGCTCTTTGTATTTAGATACGCCCGCAGCTTCTTCTAAAAATACGCGAAGTTCTTGAGGTTTACTTTCAATTAAGCGCGATATCATCCCTTGCTCAATAATCGCATAACTGCGAGGACCAAGCCCAGTGCCTAAAAATATATCAGTTATGTCACGCTTGCGGCATTTGCTGCCATTTAAAAAGTATAACGATTGGCCATCGCGTGTTACTAAACGCTTAATCGCTATTTGGTTTCTATCGGCAAAGGTGCTTTTTAATTCTTGCTCGCCTAGCGAGTTATCAAAAATCAGCTCTACAGAGGCTTGCGAAATGGCTTTTCGATTAGTTGAGCCGTTAAAAATAACATCTGTCATGGCATCGCCACGCAGGTTTTTAGCTGAGCTTTCTCCAAGCACCCATCTTACCGCATCAATCACATTAGATTTGCCACAGCCGTTTGGCCCAACAACGCAGGTCATTTGATCTGGAAACGGTATTTTAGTGGGCTCTACAAACGATTTAAAGCCCGCTAATTTAATAGTGCTTAAGCGCATCTGGTTGTTTTACCAATTTATTATTGTTGTTATTCATGGGCAATTTAACTCAAAGAACACACGTTTGTTAAGCTTGACGTTTAAAATTATCTAAAATAATCCCAGTTGCCATAGCAACATTGAGCGACTCGGCCTCACCAAATGCAGGAATTGTTATTTTATCGGTTACTAAACCCGCACAGACTTGTCGTATGCCATGAGATTCGCTCCCCATTAACAATACACCTTCGCCATTAAACTGTGTTTTGTGTACGCTTTGGCCATCTAAAAACGCACCGTAAATTGGTAACTTGAGTGTCTGTAGATAAGCAGGTAAATCGACCTGACTAACTGAAACTCTTACAAATGACCCCATTGTGGCGCTAATTGTTTTTGGGTTATAGGCATCTGCACTGTCTGTGCTGGTAACAATGTGTTTAATACCATACCAGTCGGCTACTCTAATTATTGTGCCTAAATTGCCAGGATCAGACACGCCATCAAGAGCCAATATTAACCCTTTTATTTTGGGTAAGTCGGCTTTTGGCATATCAACAATTGCAATTGCGGCATTATTACTTACTAGCGTGCTCGCTTTAGTAAGAACGTCCTCGTCGGCTTCAATGATATGGGTGCTTGGAAAACAGCTTTGATGAGCATTTATAAACGCCGAAGTTGCAAATACATCAACTGCGTTTAGTGTGCTATTAAGCAACTCAAGTACGTTTTTTTCGCCTTGTACAAGGTATTGATTATATTGCTTTCGGTACTTTTTTTGGCCAAGTTGGCGAATAAGTTTGAGTTGGTTTTTTGAAATCATAACAGCCCCATAAAATTATCCGCCCAGTATAACAGAGTTCACTATAAAAAATGTATCACCTAGTTTGAACTCACCTTAGAGATTAAAAGTCCGATTGGAGGGATAAATATTGAGTTTTGCACTTAAAATCGGTAAATTAACAAAAAAACAACATGGAATGGCTTTTAATGGAATCAATACACCCAACTCCTTCACAATCAAACGAATCGAGCGCGAATCCACTCACCCCGCTATCTAGCTCTAAAGTACAATTTAGTGGCAAAGGCGGTGAGTTTTTTGGTATTTGGATAGTTAATATCTTACTAAGCGTACTAACATTGGGCATTTATTCTGCTTGGGCAAAAGTGCGTACAATGCGTTATTTTTATGGGCATACTCGTATAGATGGCCACAGCTTTGACTACTTAGCTACTCCAATGCAAATTTTAAAAGGCCGTATTTTAGCCGTTATTGTATTTTTAATTTACACATTTTCTGTCAGCTTTCTTCCACTCATAGGCTTCTTATTTGCCATCGCTTTTATTTTTTTAATGCCGTGGATTATTAACCAAGGCTTACGTTTTAATATGCGTATGACACGTCATCGTAATGTGCGTTTTGCATTTAAAGGGGATTACGGCGAAGCCTTCATTAACTTTATTCTATTACCGATTGCCAGTGTTTTTACGCTTTATTTATTAATGCCTTATGTTTTAAAGCGCATAGATACTTACATTCATAGTAATATTAGCTATGGCAATAAGCCATTAAGCGTAAAGCTTAAGGGTGAAACTTATTACCTAACAGCCCTTATTTGCTTTGTGGTGAGCTCTATCACCATGGTGATATTTATGGCTATTTTAGGACTATTTGGACTTGATTTACTCAATGTAGAAAACCAACAAGCAGCTCAAGACCCTGCAAAAATGGGGGTTATGTTTGGTGGGTTAATGATTGCTTACGTCGTGATGATTGCCATAGTAACCGCGGTATGGAAAGCGGCAATTAGAAATCATATTTTTAATAATAGCCAATTTGAAGATGTAGCATCGTTTAAATCTGAGCTTAAACCTATTCCTTACGCCATTTTACTTTTAACCAACATGTTAGCTATTGTGTTTTCATTAGGGCTTGCTTACCCCTGGACACAAATTCGCACATCAAAAATGCTTGCCGAGGCTACAACCGTTGATATATACCCTGGCGCATTAAACTTAATAGATACAACGCAAGAGCAGCAGTCATCCTTTGCTGAGGAAGCGGCTAACGTATTTGATATTGATTTGTCGTTAACATAAGAGTTTATTATGAACGTTCAGGGACATTATTTTCCAAACGCTTCGAGTAACTATCAGCTGTGTGTCGCTAAAATTAGCGGCTCACACGTTGAAATTAATCACGGTAACGAAGAACCTGTCCGCTATGCAATTAACGAACTTAATTTAAGTTCGGCGATTGCAGGTCTTGCCGACGAACTAAGCTTTGACGATGGTGGTCGGTTTATTCCGCTTGATGTAGATTTTAGGTGGCCATTTAACGCTAAAAATCATCACTCACTAGAGCGGCTTGAAAAAAATAAGTGGGCTATTATTACAGCAATTGTAGTCACACCTCTTTTTATGTGGTTAATGCTATACAAAGTTGTGCCCGCAATTGCTGTTTACAGTGTTGATACTCTACCGCATAGCGTTGTTGAACAAATGGGTGAGCAAAGTTTTGCTGTAATTAAAAAATTAGCACTCGACCCAACAGAGTTACCTGACGAACAACAAGCCAGAGTTCAGCGACACTTTAAGACCATACTTGATGAGCTTGCACTTGAAAAGTCGGTGTATAGGCTTTCGTTTTATAAATCCCAAAGCTTTGGTGCTAATGCGTTTGCACTCCCTCATGGCAGAATTGTGGTCACAGATGAATTAGCAAATTTACTGGCCGATAAGCCCAATGCACTAAAAGCCGTATTACTTCACGAAATTGGCCATGTCGTCCACCAGCATAGTGTTCGCATAACAGCACAATCGGCAGCAAGTACGATTGTACTTGCCGTTATATTCGGTGATTTAGAGGGAATAGCTGAGGTTGCCTTAGGGACTGGTGCCTCGTTTTCCCAACAAGGCTTTTCGCGAGATATGGAACGAGAAGCCGACAGTTATGCATTAACTCAACTAGAAAACTTAGGCTATTCAAGCAGCGATTTTGCCGATGCAATTGAAGCTTTGCAAAGTGCGCATACCACTGAAAACGAACACCTTAAAAAGGTAAATAACTTACTCGAATACTTATCAAGCCACCCCAGCTCACAGGAGCGAATAGATAATGCTAGGAAATAACCGCGGTTATATACAAATTGCACGCTATATTGTGGGGTTGAGTTGGATGTATCATGGCTTTTTTCCAAAGATTTATCACGTTGCCCCTCTTGAAAAGTTAATGACTGGCAGTGCTGGCTATTCTGCACAAGTGTCTGATTTGATTACGCGTGGTGCCGGTATTGCTGAGGTTATTTTTGGGCTGTTACTAATTATATTTTATAAAAATAAACAGCTAGTTTGGTTAAATATTTTCTTATTATGCGGCCTGTTAGGGGCCGTTGCGCTCATGCAGCCAAATTTGTTAATAGAAGCATTTAATCCAGTTACTACCAACTTAGCGCTTATTGCCTTGAGCTTTATATGGCTGAAAGAAATAAAACTCTTGAGTAATCGATACCTCTAAATAATGAAAGAGGATTTACATCCTCTTTTATTATTGGGGCACTTTAGAGTGAGTACTTATTTTTATGTGTCCACAAATGCAATAACTCGCTCGCAATTGTTGCTGCGGCAATAGCGGTAAGCTCACTTTGGTCATACGACGGTGATACCTCTACCACATCCATTCCCACCATATTTATACCTTTAAGCGCGCGCAGTATTTTAAGCACTTTATCTGATGTTAAACCACCACAAACCGGTGTACCTGTACCTGGTGCAAATGCCGGGTCAAGGCAGTCTATATCAAACGTTAGGTAAACGGGTAAGTCGCCTACCCGCTCGCGTATTTGCGCTGCTATTTCATTGGCGTGCAAATCGTTAGCTTGCATTGCATCAATCACTGCAAACTCATGCTTTGATTGGTCAAAGTCGGTACGAATACCTATTTGTATGCTGTGCTCTACATCAATCAGCCCTTCCATGGGTGCATGATAAAACATAGCGCCGTGATCAAAACGCGAGCCATTGCTGTATGTATCAGTGTGCGCATCAAAATGAACCAGCGCCATTTTGCCATGTATCTTTGCATGTGCGCGCAATAGCGGAAGCGTTACAAAGTGATCGCCACCAAGGCCTAACAGCGTTGCCCCTTGGCGAAGTATTTGCTCTGCGGCCATTTCTAGCTGTGCCGTAAAATATTCAGGATCGCCTACCGGATAAGTAAAGTCCCCCGCATCTGCAACCGTTAAACGCTCAAACAAAGGAAATGTCCACGGGTATTTAGTGTCCTCCCAGGCTAAATGTACCGACGCTCTGCGAATGGCATCGGGCCCTAAGCGAGCACCGGGACGGCCCGATGTTGCTAAGTCAAACGGTAAGCCTAGTACAACGACATCTGCATCAATGGCATTAATATTTTGCACCATAGGACGACGTAAAAACGTCATACCGTTTGAATACAATGAGTGGTCAACATGACCAAACAAGCTAGACATTGCTTATAACTCTTCTAAATAAGTGTAGCCATTAAGGCCGTTTTGCAACTCGTCTAAAACGCTTTGCTGTTCATTTTTATCTATTTTTGCAGACACTAACTGCGCATACGACTGCTGAAAGCTCTCAACATCTAAATGCACATATCGCATCATATCGGCTACGGTATCGCCCTGGTTTATTTCGCTGATACTGGCAATGCCTTGCTCATCCATATTGATAATAGCGCTGTGCGTATCGCCAAATAAATTGTGCATATCACCTAAAATTTCTTGGTACGCACCCACTAAGAAAAAGCCCATTAAGTAAGGCTTATCTGCACTGTACTCAGGCACCGGTAAAGTGCTTTCAATGCCTTGGCCATCAACATAGTGCTCAAGTGCACCGTCTGAATCACAGGTTATATCAAGTAATACAGCACGTTTTTTTGGTGCTTCGGTTAAGCCACTTAATGGCAATACCGGAAACACTTGATCAATCCCCCACGCATCAGGCAATGATTGAAAAAGCGAAAAGTTTACAAAAAACTTATCGGCTAAACGTGCGTTCAACTCGTCAATAATCGGGCGATGAAAACGGTTTTTGTTATCCATGTGTTTGTTAAGCTCATAACAAATACGTAAGTTAACTTGCTCTGCCCACGCACGCTGCGTTAAATCTAAAAGCCCAAGAGCAAACTGGTTATGCGCCTCTGCTAAATCCCCTTGGCTGTCGTGATAAATTTCAATCAGTGCGCGGTCATCCGTTAAATCGGTTAATTGCACAAACGAGGCCCACATATTATTTAATAAAAGCGGTGCATCGCCAGCAGGCGCTTTTAGCTCCTCTGGTACGTAGCTTTCTGTGCCTATAACATTTGATATAAGCACCGCATGATGCGCCGTTAGTGCACGCCCCGACTCAGAAATAATCGTCGGCATGGGCTGCGCGTACTGCTTACACGTATCACCTATGGTGTACACAATGTTATTTGCATACTCAGCTAAGCTGTAATTCATTGAGTTATGCGATTGGCTGCGGGTACCATCGTAATCAATAGCTAAACCACCCCCTACATCTAAGCACTCAATGCTTGCACCTAATTTGCGTAGCTCACAGTAAAAACGCGCGGCTTCGCTCACACCCAAACGCACATCACGAATGTTTGCCATTTGCGAGCCTAAGTGAAAATGCACAAGTTGCATTAAATCAAGTTGGCCTGCGTCTTTTAAGCGGTTTACTACATGCAGTACTTGCGACGCTGATAAACCAAATTTAGATTTTTCACCGCCACTTGCTTGCCACTTACCTTTGCCTTGCGATGCTAAACGTACGCGAATACCAATACGCGGTTTAACATTTAGCGCTTTTGCTTGGCTAAGTACCATGTCAAGCTCAGAGAGCTTTTCAAGCACTATGTATACTTTGTGGCCTAGCTTTTCGCCAATCAGTGCTAAGCGCACATATTCTTTGTCTTTGTAGCCATTACATACAATCACTGCACTGGTTTTTTCTGCCATTGCCAAAACAGTTAAAAGCTCTGGTTTGCTGCCCGCCTCAAGGCCTAATTGTTTTTTTTCTAATTCTGCTTGGCTTGCTACTATTTCTTCAACCACTTCACGTTGTTGGTTTACTTTAATTGGGTAAACTAATAAGTAGTCTTTTGGGTAACCATAGTTTTCAATCGCGGTATTAAACGCGCCACATAAACTGTGCACACGATGATGTAAAATTTGTGGAAAGCGCACTAAAGCCGGTAAGCTTAAGCCATTTTCTTGAAGTTGTTTTGCGATATCTGTTAGTGCAATAGTTTGCTCTGGGGCGTGAGCCTTTGGCGCAACATACACATCACCTTGATCATTAATACCAAAAAAACCTTGGCTCCAATGACGAACATTGTAACTCGTGCGAGCTTGTTCTAGTGATGTTGTCTCTTTCATTTATCTTTCTCTTTTATTTAATGAATGCCGGTTCGGCTAATTGCGCGCATTAAAAGAAAAATAGACCTTTAAGTCCAACAAGTATTTTTACTCGTAACGAGTGGTTTTTAATATTATCAGTAAATAGTAAACAGCATGACCAACAAGCCTTTATTTTATATGGCCTAGCTTTAAGAAAAACTCAGATTGGTAACACACTCATATATTGAGGGGGAATTTTAGGTGTGGTTTAAACAACTGCGTAGGAGCAAATTAATTACTTAGCCTGAAGTCTGCTTTAGAGATTTGATTTCAGAATCAGGCTAATTAACTATTGAAGCTAAATCATTTATTCAGCTAACGCCACTTCGGCAAGCTTCATTGTGCTCTCAAATGATTTAGTGCCAGCAATAAATAGCCCATTGTGACAAAAAACAGCGTCGTCTAACCCCGTTTTTGCTTGGAAATCTTCATCAGACAAACCAGCCCATGCTTTAGGAAGCGACTTTCTATCTTCAAACGAGCCGGGCTCGACAGGGACTGTTTGAAGTATCCATTGACCTGAATGTGAAGGGTAAACCATGTACAACGCTTCGCTTGATAAAATATGGACTGTTTTTTTCCATGGCGTGTACTTTTCAAGCACAATAACGCGAGGATCTTCAGCACTTTCTATCGCTTTAGCGACAATTGCTTTTGCATTGACACTGCCACTTGCTGACGCTATAAATCGAGTCAGCATACGAGAAGCAAATTCGACAGCTTCATCAAAGCACTTATCAAACTCAGGGCTCTCTTCCCATGTTGGGTTATACATTGAAATTGTTTGACTTAAACTTATACCCTGCTGAACACCCTCAACATGACCACAATCAATTGCATCAATGGTTGAAACTAATCCTGCATCAACTCTGTCTGCAACTGCTTGATTATTGTCACACAGTGCTAAACCATACTTTTGCCACACCAATCCAAATGACGAGTACGGTATTCCATTTTCACGTTCCCCTGCGCCACCACGTTGGTGGTGATCAAAACGCCCAGCATCTGGATCGTATTGCCCACCTACATCAATCACTATATCAGCACTGTCCATAAGCGCTTTATCACGTGTACGTACTAAATTAAACGAAGGGTAGAGATGTTTAAGCACCGCGATGCTAAATACATCATCGGCATGAAAATTACCGTTATGAGTAACTACTGTTAAATCGCTCACTGAACTGGTGTCTTGATTAGAAAGGATAAGGAAGTCTCGCTCTGTATTGCGTTAATTGTGAAAACTAAAGGACATTAAATAGTGAATTTTATACGAATGTAACTAACAAGAACAGGGTTCTTGTTAGTCGTTTTGATACTACGACAGACTCCAGCCAAATTACCAAAGCATGTTAATTTAAAATTGAAGGTGTCTACATTTTAATAAGACTGATGCCAGCGTAAATAATCATCGAAGTTCATAGGTTTAGCAATTAAATAGCCTTGAATCATGTCAACGCTCATTGTTTTAAGTACGGTAAATTGTTCTTCGGTTTCAACACCTTCAGCAACAACTGTTAAGTTAAGGCTTTTACCTAAATTAATAATGGTTTGCACAATACTAAACCCTGTGCCTTTATCTAATATTTTATCTATAAAGCTTTTATCTACTTTTAATTCATTCACCGAAAACGAGCTCAAATGCGTTAAACACGAATAGCCTGTACCAAAGTCATCTATTGAAAAAATAAAACCTTGCTGCTTTAACTCATCAATTTGCGATATTACGCTGGCTATATCGCCGCTAAGCATAGACTCTGTGATCTCTAACTTAATATTCGATGGATTAACATTATAATCATTAACAACATTTAATAATTCCGTTTTTAACGTCGTTGAATTGAACTGGACTTGACTGATGTTGATAGACACTTTAAATGAATCATCAATCAGCTGCTTGCTATTAAGCTCATTTATTAGAATACAAATATCACGCAGAACGGTGTTTTGGAGCTTTTGAATAACCCCATTTTGCTCAGCGATTGGAATAAAGTCATTAGGCGCAATCAGCCCCTTACTTGGGTGATGCCATCTAATTAAAGCCTCAGCACCCGTAATTTTACCATTTGCATTTATTTGCGGCTGAAAATACGCACTAAACTCATCGTGTGCAATGGCTCTTACAATATCGGTTTCAAGTTCGGCCTGATTTTCAAGCAATGCTTGTAACTCGGGATCATAAAAGCTGCAGCTATTGCCGTTTTTCATTTTAGAACGGTACATAGCCGTATCAGCAAATTTAAGAATGTTATCGGTTAAATGGTTGCTTTTATCTATTAAACAAATACCAATGCTACAACTGACCTGAAAGGCTAAGCGGCCCACTTCAAATTTATCATAAAAAACACTTTGTATTATTTTTGCTATTTTTTCAGACTCTAAAATTGCACTTTCGGTATTATCACCAACATATTCAAGCAATATAATAAACTCATCGCCACCAACACGCGCTAATGTATCTTTTTCACCAACAACACCATTAAATCGTTTTGAAAGCTCTACTAGAACTTCATCACCCGCGCTATGGCCTACTGAGTCGTTTATTCGTTTAAAGTTATCTAAATCTAGAAATAATAACGCACCGGTCACATCGCTTTGCTTTATATTCTCAACATAGGCTGATAATTTGTCATTCAGCATTCGTCTATTTGGCAAACCTGTTAATGGGTCATAAAAGGCAAGCCTTTCTACTTCTAGCTCTGCTTTTTTTCTTGTTGTTATATCGCGTGCAACCCAAACAATATAACGCTGAGATGGGTTATCTGACTGGTAATCTTTAATGGGTGATGTACGACCTTCAAAAACCATTATTTTGCCGTCGATATCTAATTCATATTCAAAAACTTGAACATCATTTGTGAGCAATGTTTTATTTATTACCGCCATTATTGATGTGGCATCTTCAGCAGGCATTACATCATTAATTTTTTTATTTATTAAGTCAGATTGTGATTTGTATAAAAGCGCGTCGGTGGTGCCATAAATATCCATATACTCACCCTCTTCACTAATAATAAGTGTTAAATCGGGCATAACCTTTGTAAAAGCAGCAAATTTTTCATTACTTTTTTCTAAATCAGTAATGAGCTGGTTAGCTTTTATGTACTCTGCATTTTTTTCAAGTGCAATACTTGTGAAATTTACAAAATAGTCGATTAATTCAAGTTCGAAAGGTGAAGGCTTTTTGGGCTTATCGTGGTAAATGGCAAACGTACCTAAAATACTAGATTTAGTTGAAATAACAGGGGTAGACCAACACGACTGCAATCCAAACTGTAAAGCGACGTCTTTAAAATCAGCCCACAACGATGAATTAGCTATGTCTTCAACAATAACGCGCTCACCTGAATACGCAGCAGTACCGCACGAGCCAACATTTGGACCTATATGAACCCCATTGATTGCCTGACAATAACCATCCTCAATGTTAGGCGCGGCACAGTGCAGCAATTGCCCTTTGTTTAGTGACAAAATAGAACATTTAGCAGATTTTTCATCAATAAGTTCTTCTATCGATAAGCATATCTCGTCAAGGACATCCTCAAACGGGAGCCCAAGCGCTATTTTAGATAAAATATCTTGCTGATGGGATAACAACTTATTTAATCTAACTGTTTCCATTTGACACCACACACTTTCATTATTGTTTTTAGCTTACAGATGTTTTTTAAAAACAGTACGTATTCTGTACCGAATAAAATTATTCGCTTAGGTAACATAAAGTATAGCTTTAAATAAACGACTTTTACTGCTAATTGCTGTTTTTTATACAATAATAAACAGCATAGCGTTAGCCTATAAAATATAGGTGTTTTAAAATCTGCTTGTTATTGGCTTAAGCCAAGCTCCATAAACACACTTTGCGGGTTATCTTGATAAGAACCAAAACAACCACAACGTTTAAACCCTAAATTTTCATATAGTTTAATCGATTCTATTTGTTTAGGGCCGGTTTCCAATCTAATCAATGGTATTTCTTCTTCGCCTGCGTAGTGCAAAAGAATTTGCATAACTCTGCGAGATAACCCTTTCCCACGGTAACTAGGGTTTACATAAAGGCGTCTTACTTCTGCGTAAGATGGTTCCCCTGATTGCATTACAATTGCCCCACAAGCAACAATCCCGTCATCATTTTTTAACCCAATGGCATAAACGTTAGGTTTATCTAGTTCGCTTAAGGTAAGTGATTGCGCGGTAGCTACAGGGTATAAAGAGTTTATAAGTCGGTCGATATCAGCAAAAACATTAATCACATCCTGGTCATTCGGTTTTAAATCAACTAACTGCATTGAGTATCTCAAATTTATATTAATTATATGTTGTGAAACTATACCGAATTGTAACAAATGAACAACCTCTGCATGGTGTTTTAACACAATTACAGCTTTAAATGATTCAGACTCAGTACTTTAAAATAAGGAACTGATAAAAAATGCGTATACCTTGCTTTAAACACTTTGTTACGCAAAATAGCTGTTCAAAATTATTAAGCTATTTATACTAACTTTAGTTGTAAACATTGATTGAGGTTGTTGTGCAGATCATACAAGGTATGGAATATTTTTTTTCAGGGTTTAAATTAATAAGCCAAAAAGGATTAAAGCGCTTTGTGCTCATCCCGCTTTTGATTAATATTTTATTATTCGGTAGTTCATTATTTTTCTTATTTGGGTGGCTGAGTGACGGTTTTAATTATATCAACAATATGCTTCCCGAATGGTTAAGCTGGTTAGAATGGTTAATGTGGCCAATTGCAGTATTAGTCGTGCTATTTAGTTATAGTATGGTGTTTACCGTGATTACAAACTTTATTGCCGCTCCATTTAATGCACTTTTAAGCGAAAAAGTAGAATTGTACCTAACGGGTCAAAAAATTAACGATGATGGCTTTGCTGACTTAATAAAAGATATACCACGTATGCTTGCCCGTGAGTGGACCAAGCTATGCTATTACTTACCACGTGCTATTGGCTTTTTTATATTACTGTGGGTATTACCGGTAATAGGGCAAATTCTGTGGGTATTATTTACTTGCTGGATGTATGCGGTGCAGTATAAAGATTATGCGTTTGATAACCATAAAATTAGTTTTAAAGAGATGAAAAACGACTTAAAGTCTAAACAAGGGCTTTCTTATGGGTTTGGTTTTGCTGTTATGCTATTAACAGCTATTCCATTTGTTAACCTAATTGTTATGCCTGTTGCCGTATGCGGTGCTACGCGTTTGTGGGTAGATAATTACAGACCAAAATACCGAAGCTAACTCTTAAATGAAGTTATTACTTTAGTAACAGTGTGTATATAAAAATGGGCCTAGCGGCCCATTTTTTGTCTTCAATCAGCTGTATAAGCTTTGAGGGACTTTAGTCACATTTAAATGTACCGTTATCTCTTCTCTATCATGGTATAAATGCTTAGCTTGTAATTCGTAGCTAATACCATACTTAGCGAGCTCTTCTTTTATCATTGCTAAGCACTCATATACACTGTCAAAGCGCTTTTTCATTGGTAATTTAAGATTAAAAATAAGCTCTTTTGCATAGGCATTGACTGCCCAGTCAATCATTAGGCTGGTTACTTTGGTTGGTTTTTCTACCATGTCACATACAAGCCAAGTAATGTTTCTTTTCTCTGGACGATATTTAAAGCCATCCTCTCTGAAATGCTTAACCTGCCCTGTTTCCATTAGGTTATCATTCATTGGTCCATTGTCTATTGCATTAACAAACATGCCTCTGCGCACCAACTGGTATGTCCAACCACCTGGGCATGCGCCTAGGTCAACACATCGCATACCGGCAGCAACACGTGTTTCTCTTTGCTGCTCTGGTATAAACACATTGAACGCTTCATCAAGTTTAAGTGTAGAACGGCTAGGACCATCGCTTGGCATACGCAAACGTAAAATCCCCATAAAGTTGGGTGAATTGTTATAGCTGTATGAATAGCCAACATATGCGGTATTATTTTCCAAAAATAACACATGCATCACAGGCCGATTTGCCTTTGACTCACGCAACACGGTGTTTTGTTTCTCTAGTGCTTTTTTAAGCGGCGTGGATATTTTTTTACAAAAAGTAAGCAGTTCTTTCCCTTCGTTTGTATCAGGCGTCTCTACTCGTAATTCAGCGCATAAAGGAAAATCTTTAGCTGCTTGCACAACTGCGCCTACACGGTCTTCTAAAGGCATATCTTCTAATAATGTGCCGGCAAACCACTGGCGAGCAAACACCATATTTTTGAAGTCGATTTTTTTGATTATCTCGTCGCTATGCTGCGCTTCAAAACATTCATATATAACGTAACCTGTATTAGGTTTTGCCTTTACATACCCTGCAAAACCTTGCTCAGCAGCATGAAATGTTATTTCAGCAGCTGCATCGTTTTCAAACCCACTGCGACAATAAATCACAACACTAGACATAATAACCCTTAAACTTTTTAAAACTTAAATCGTGCAACTTGCACTAAAATAACAATCCAACCAATAATAAAGCACACCCCACCAAGAGGAGTAATTGGCCCTAACCACTTCATTCCTGTCAGTGCTAATAAATATAGGCTGCCACTAAAAAGCAGTGTACCTATTATAAAAAAGTGGCCAGCCCAATTTAGGTTAATACCCCATTTTAAGAGTAAAGCTACTGCAATTAATGCTAAACCGTGTACCATTTGATACTCAGCGGCTGTTTTAAACACACCTATCGAATACTCTGATAGACGACTTTTTAGTCCGTGAGCGGCAAAAGCCCCCAACATAACCGAAAGCATACAAAATAAACTGCCTGCCATTAAAAATAGTTTTGTCATTATTTACCCAACATTTTGTTTATAAATTGTGCTGTACTAGAAGCTGCTATTTGGCGGTTTTCTAATTCAGTAATGCCACTTTTTTTACGTGGTTTTAATGAATGGTCGCCATCAGCCAACCATACATAGTCTGGCTGCTTTGGCATTGCCAGTGTTTTTAGTTCTTCACGCGTACCAAATGTATCTCTCTCACCTTGCAACACTAAAAATGGACAAGGAATATCGGCAAAGTGTTCTGTACGAAGCTTGTCTGGTTTACCTGGTGGATGAAATGGGTAACCAAATGCAATAACGCCTTTAATTGGCTGCTTAGTTGTGCATGCAAGCATTGACGCCATTCGCCCACCCATTGATTTACCGCCAATAAACAAGGGTAATTTAGGCTGAGCATGCGTTAATACTTGCTCATAGTATGTAAGCAACTTGGGAGCACGCTCTGGTGGGCGTCGCTTGCCGGTTTGCTTTGCAATTTGCATATATTCAAAATCAAATAAACCAACATCAACACCCTGCTCACTGATCAGTGCAGCCACGTGCTGCATAAAGTCAGAATCACTGCCAGCACCAGCACCATGGGCAAAAATAAACTGTGCAATTGCGGGTTGGCTTTGACTTTTGAACCATTCAATCATGATTAATACTCTTGCTCTTGTTCAACCAAACTTAGCATCCATTCTTTAAATGACACTATTTTTCCCAATTCAGTTTGTGATTCACGAAGCACCAAATAGTAAGCGTTTTTACTTTCTAGACTGTGGCTAAATGGAATAACTAATCGCCCCGCATCAATATCTGGTTTAGCTAACACACTATTCCCAATTGCAACGCCTTGACCATGAACGGCAGCTTGCAGCACCATAGAAGAGTGGCTAAATATAGGCCCTTGATTTACTTGTACATTACGTACACCCGCAGTTTTCATCCACGTTTTCCAATTTTTACGTGTAGTGTCATGCAATAGGGTGTGCTGTGCTAAATCACTGGGTTGATCAAGTGGTTTGGGACCACTCAATAACATAGGGCTGCACAATGGCACTAAATACTCTGTATGTAACTTATAAGCTTGCACTCCATTCCAGTGGCCACGCCCGTAGTAAATGGCAATATCGACATCGTCACTTAACGAATTTTCGTCTTGGTCTTGTGCTTTTATTCTTACGTCAATTTCAGGGTGTAATTCATTAAATAAACTTAAACGAGGCACTAACCATTGAATAGCAAAACTAGGGGTTAAACTTACCGTTAATGAGCCTTTAGCCCCTCGCGCAAGTAACTTTTCTGTGGCATCAATCAGTTGCGTAAAAATTTCTTTAATATCTAAAAAATAACCTTGGCCTTCTTCCGTTAATAATAACGAACGATTTTTTCGTAAAAATAGCTTTAAACCTAAATGTTCTTCGAGTGTTTTTATTTGATGACTGACAGCTGCTTGCGTTACATAAAGCTCTTCTGCGGCTTTTGTAAAGCTTAAATGCCGTGCTGCAGCTTCAAATGCTTTGAGTGCGTTTAATGGGGGGACTCGTCTTGACATAATAACCAAGCTTTGAATTAGTTTTTCTTATGCATGAATTATATACCCATGACGAGAAAGAGTATATTTAAGGTGTAAAAAAAGCGACTAATGTCGCTTTTTATTATGCGGTTACTTTTTATAAGTCGCTAGCACTGGTATCTAACGGCGCAAAACTCTTAACCAAATCATCTACCGCTTTCATTTGCGATAGATAGCCTTCTAATTTGCTTAGGGCTAATGCACATGGTCCATCACACTTTGCTTCATTAGGGTTTGGATGTGCTTCTATAAATAAACCAGCGATCCCCAAAGCCATTCCACTTCTGGCTAACTCTGCCGCTTGAGCTCGACGCCCATCAGCTGAATCTGCACGACCACCTGGGCGTTGCAGCGCATGCGTTGCATCAAATATAACTGGTGCCATTGCCTTCATGTCATCCATACCTAACATATCAACAACCAGGTTATTATACCCAAAGCTAGAGCCACGCTCACAAAGTGCAATATTATTATTACCAGCCTCATTAAATTTAGTAATGATGTGGCGCATTTCATGTGGTGCTAAAAATTGCGGCTTTTTAACATTGATAATCGCACCTGTTTTTGCCATAGCAACAACTAAGTCTGTTTGGCGGGCTAAAAAAGCAGGCAACTGAATAACATCAACCACTTCAGCAACCGGCGCCGCTTGATGCGGTTCGTGAACGTCAGTGATAAGAGGAATATTGAAGGTGTTTTTAATTTCTTCAAATATTTTTAACCCTTCCTCCATTCCCGGACCACGGTACGAGTTGATTGAAGAACGATTAGCTTTATCAAATGATGCTTTAAACACATATGGTATGTTTAGCTTTGTCGTCACTTCTACATAATGCTCTGCAATGCGCATGGCTAAGTCGCGCGATTCTAAAACGTTCATACCACCAAATAAAACAAACGGATTGTTGTTTGCTAATTCAATATCATTAATTTTGATAATTTGATCTTTCATTTTAATTCCTTAAGGTGCAACTGCTTGCAACATTAATCCACAAATATAAGCCATGTATGTACCCACTCCGTAACCTAATACAGCCAGTAAAACACCGACAGGCGCAAGCGAAGGGTGAAATGCTGACGCAACAACAGGCGCAGACGCTGCGCCTCCGACATTAGCTTGCGAGCCTACTGCCATATAAAAAAGCGGTGCTTTAATTAATTTTGCAACAAGCAACATTAAACCAGCATGTACTAGCATCCAAACAGCGCCCACTAAAAACAAGCCCGGGTTATCAAAAATAGCGGTTACATTCATATGTAAGCCAATTGAGGCAACTAAAATGTATAAAAAGCTTGAGGCTACTTTAGATGCACCAAATGCTTCAATCTGTCTTACTTTAGTAAAAGACAAACTAATACCAATGGTAGTTGAAATGACAATTAACCAGAAAAACTTACTGGTTAAGCTGTACTCTTTTGCCCACGCATAATTATTAGCGAAAAACGGCCCTAAAAAGTCTGCGCAAAAATGGGCTAAACCAGTAATACCAAATGCAATAGCAAGCAATGTCATGTAGTCATTCAGCGTTGGCATGCGCGCATGCTCTGCATGGTATTTTTCAACACGCTGCTTTAAATCTTCAATGGCGCTGGTGTCTGCTCCTGTAGCAGCATCAATTTTCTTATGATTAGCTGCCATTAGTAACAAAACTGCCATCCAAATATTAGCCACTATGACATCAACGGTGACCATCACTGAAAAAATATCGCCGCCCACCTCAAACATTTCTTTCATTGAGGCTTGGTTTGCGCCACCGCCAATCCAGCTTCCAGCTACGGTGGTCATGCCGCGCCATACGGCATCTGGCCCATGTCCGCCTACAATTGTAGGGTCTACCGCGCTCACAACTAAAATAGCCAGAGGTCCGCCGATAACAATACCGAGCGTTCCCACTAAAAACATAATTAGTGCTTTAGGGCCTAAGTTTAAAATCGCTTTTAAATCAATGCTAATAGTTAAAAGTATTAAACAGGCGGGTAATAAATAGCGTGAGGCAACGTAATAAACATTCGATTTATTACCATCGACAATCCCAAACGTATTAAGCAAAGAAGGTAAAAAGTAGCAAAGTAATAGAGCCGGTACATATTTATAGAACGTTTTTAATGCTGGGCGCTCGCTGTTTGAGGTTTTAAATATAAACCCCAAAATAACCGCAAGTAAACCAAGCACAACTGCATCATTGGTGATTAATGCGCTTTGTGTTTCAACCATGGTATTCCCTAATATTAATGGTGAGTTTTATTATTATCTTCTAATTCTTCAATTTGGTGTTGGATGATTTCTATTGCTGGATCATCTGGGCATTCATCTACAAAAAATTGTAGATCATCCCGGGCCATTTTAGGGCAATCGAGCTGATTTAATAAATACCCTCTGTCACGCCTTTCGTAAGGGTCGTCGCCAATTAATTCCATTAACATTTCAACGCATGTTAATGCATGGCCAAATTTATTTTCACTAATGAAAGACCACTTTTGCTGCGCTAAGAAAAGCTTATAAACTTCATCGTCAAAAATAAGTTCTAAGGGCTCTTGTTCTTGCCCTTCAGCTTCATCAGCATTTTCAGGAATAATATACCAACTTTGCTGACCGCTACTTGGTTCAACCAAATAGCCTTCTTCATCGCTCATAGCAATATGAACACCTATATCACCTTGATTTAGACTCATACTGGCATCGAGGTTAGCCTGTTGTAAAAAATGACAAAGTAAAATTGCCAGAGTAGTTGGCGAGCCGCTACGCATAGTGAGGGTGTAGCTTAGGCTATTTAATTTATGCTCAGGTACTTTTAAACTCGAAGCGCTAAATAGCCATGTACTGTAAAAGGTGTCTAGCAACTTATCTAAGCGTTCATGAGAGTCGGGTACAACAATACATAATGCATTAATTTGTTTTTCAAAATCAGCAAGAACATCAAAAGCGGCTGTTAAGTCTAGTTGTGGATCCCATTTCGATTCAGCCTTAATACAACGATAAATTGCCGCAGGGGTAAAGTCATCGTAAGCATCATCAATATAAGAGTCATCGTGTTCATCAAACCCAAAAGTGGTCATCAATACTGCAACATTTCTAGAAAACGAACGCGTAGTTTACCTAATTCTACCCATATATTCCAATAACGAAATGTACTTGATCAAATGCATGGAGGGAATATTCGAGCTTTAGAGATACTAAAGCTCGGTAAATTTATTTAAGGCTTAAAGTAGTAATGCTGACTTGGCTGTTGCCAAATAACCAATAGCTAAAATAACAAACGTATTTACAATAAGGTAAGATATTTTAGCCAAAAAATTAGTTTGCTTAGCGCTTATAATTCCAATAGCAATATAAGCAACCACTAATATAATTTTTTCTAATAACCAATTTTGTTCAAACGGGTTTATCTTCCCCATATACATGAGTGTAAATGCAGAAATTAAAAGTAATGTATCAATGCTATGACTACCAATAAATACAAGTTTATTACGAGCAATTTTGCCACTGCCCATTCGTGAAAAAGATCGAATATAAAATAAAACTACACTCAATGCTGCTATTGCCATGTGTGAGTGCTTTACTGCTAAATAATCCATATGCCTCTGTTCTTCTATTTATATAAAATTAATCTGGGTAACGTTTGATAATTATTTCAAGTTCATCAAGGTTTGCGTTAAAAACATCAACTAACTTTGGTTCAAAATGCGTGCCTTTTTGTGCGTTTATCTCTTCAACAACACGCTCGAGCGTCCATGAATCTTTATAGCAGCGTTTATGCCTTAACGCATCATATACATCAGCCAATGCCACAATACGGCCGAATATATTAATTTTATCCCCTTCTAAACCTTCAGGGTAACCAGAACCATCCCACTTTTCGTGATGTTCCTTAGCTATAGTGGCACCTGCACTGACAATTTCATGAGCTGATCCTTTTAAAATGCCATAGCCTTTATCAGTGTGGGTTTTCATTACTTCCCACTCTGGTGCATCAAGCCTTGCGGGCTTATTTAATACCGAATCGGGGATACCTACTTTGCCTACATCATGCAAAGGCGCAGCTAATCTAATCAAATCAGCTTGCTGTTTAGATAAACCATAACCAAGCGCCAAAGCATGGCAAATATGTGCAACACGTTTTACATGATTACCTGTTTCAGTAGAGCGTTGTTCAACCGCTTCACTTAATCTGTAAACAAGCTCTTGTTGCGTGGCCTCAATCTCTGATTGTAACTGAACATTTTCAAAGGCTAATTGTACATTTTGAGCAAAAATTTCAACGAGGTTGCGTTGTGTATCGGTTAGTGTATTTGGAATGCCTGTGATAAACAGCATTGAACTGTGGTTATATTCACTGCTGCAATAAGCAAATAGGTAATTATCTTTGTAGATAATAGACTGATTATTTAACGCTTCTTGGCATGCGCTTAGTTGATCTGCGTGTAGCACCTCTTCAAGGTCTTTACCTTCACTTTTTTCAAACTCACCGGTACCTGAACAAATAATCATTTTATTGTTCTGAGATGCTGGGTTTTGTGCAACAAGGGTGGTCGCGTACATAGCCTGATCTGAAATACCAAGCAATGATGTAAGTTGCTGCATTACTCCTTCTATAAAATGCTCTATTGAATGTGCAGAAAAAATATTGCGTGATGCAGTTATTATTTTCTCAAGGCCAACACGAGATTGTTCTATTGAAATAATATCGCGGTACGAACGAAGGCTCGACATGATAACTGTAAATAATTTTTGTGCGGTGAGTTCTGTTTTTGATTTGTAGTCGTTAATATCAAAATTAACTATTACTTGGCGTTCTGGTGCCTGACCAGGTTGGCCGGTGCGTAAAATAATACGAATGTGGTTATTTTTTGCGGTTTCACGAATGTATTTTACAACTTGTAGGCCTGCATCGTCTGTTTCCATTACAACATCAAGTAGAACAATTGCTGCGTCTTTATGCTCATCAATTAAAGTTTTAGCCTCAGCGCCAGAATACGCGCTGATAAATTCTAAACGTTTATTTTGAAACTCAAAATCACTCAATGCCAATTTAGTAACTGCATGAACTTCAGGTTCGTCATCAACGATTAGTACTTTCCAGGTGCCCAAATCGGTGTTATCTACCGGTGTATCTGGCTCATCTGAAAATAAAAAGTCACCCATCATAATTAGAATTCCTACATGACACATTTAACACACGGATGCAGTAATAATTAAGCTTATTATGGCCACTGTGCGAGCGTTACACGGTCATTTTCACCAAGATCTTTTATCGTTTTAATATTAACAAAGGCCATCGTTTTAAAAAATTCACGAACAGCAAAACCTTGGTCATAACCGTGCTCTATTAGAAGATAGCCACTAGATAGCAAATAGTCACGTGATTGTGTAATTATTTGTTTAATATCAGACATTCCTGAATCTTCAGCAACTAAGGCAGATAAAGGTTCAAATCGCACATCGCCTTGAGCCAAATGTTCGTCACTACTTTCTATGTACGGCGGGTTGGTAACTATAAGATCAAAATATTCATTATCAAGTGAGCTAAACCAATTGCTTTGTTTAACACGCACATTACTAAGTCCTAGACGCTGTTGATTCCGAGTTGCAAGCGCTACAGCGTCAGTCACTTTATCAACCGCTGTAATATTCCACAAAGGCATTTCACTACCCAATGCCAATGCAATGGCGCCAGTACCTGTTCCCAGATCCAGAACTTTTGCATTTTTTGAAATTCCTAAACCAAGTGCAGCCTCAACTAATGTTTCAGTATCTGGCCGCGGAATTAACGTTGTTGCATTGACTTCTAAGGTTAAGCTCCAAAACTCACGTTGCCCTGTAATATGCGCTACAGGTTCGCCGTTTAATCGCCGAGCGCAAAGAGTATCAAAGGAGTGTTGTTGCTCTGTACTGAGCAACCTTTCAGGCCAAGTAAAAAGATAGCTACGTGGTTTATCAAGAACATGAAGAAGTAATACCTGTGCGTCTAATTTCGCACTTTCGCTGCTTTGCGCTAATAAATTAGCGCCAGCAGCAACAGCTTGATCGAGAGTTTGATTCACTATTACTCATCGCCCATTGCGGCAAGTAAATCAGCTTGGTGCTCTTGCATTAATGGGTCTACAATGGCACCTAAATCACCCGCTACAACTTCATTTAAGCGGTACAGCGTTAAGTTGATACGGTGATCGGTTATACGTCCCTGCGGATAGTTATATGTACGAATACGTTCAGAACGGTCACCACTACCAACTAAGTTGCGACGCTCAGAGGCTTCTGCTGCATGACGCTTCTCATCTTCAGCTTGCTGTAAACGTGCTGCAAGTACTGACATCGCTTTAGCACGGTTTTTATGTTGCGAACGCTCATCTTGACATTCAACAACCACACCCGTAGGTAAATGCGTAATACGAATTGCTGAGTCAGTTTTATTTACGTGCTGGCCACCTGCACCCGATGCTCTAAAAGTATCTACTTTTATATCGGCGGTGTTAATTTCAATTGCTTCAGCTTCTGGAATTTCTGCCATTACCGCTACGGTGCACGCCGATGTATGTACACGACCTTGCGATTCAGTCTCTGGTACACGTTGTACACGGTGTACGCCAGACTCAAATTTAAGCTTACCGTATACGCCTTCACCGCTAATGTTAGCAATGACTTCTTTGTAACCACCGTGTTCGCCTTCATTGGTAGTTACTACTTCTAATTTCCACTTTTGCGTTTCAGCAAAACGGCTGTACATTCTAAATAAATCACCGGCAAAAATAGCGGCTTCATCACCCCCTGTGCCTGCGCGGACTTCTAAAAATACATTGTTATTATCTTTTGGATCTTTAGGAAGCATTAATACCTGAATTTCATCTTCAAGACTTAATATTTGTGCTTTGGCTTCTTTATACTCTTCCTGTGCCATTTCTCGCATATCAGGGTCTGAGTCTTTAAGCATCTCTTCAGCGCTTGCTAAATCTTCTTTTGTTTGTTGATATGCTAAAAAAGTTTTAACTATTTCTTCAAGCTCAGAGTATTCTTTTGAAAGGCCACGAAAGCGATTTTGATCGCTAATAACCGACGGGTCGCTCAACAGTGCTTGTACTTCTTCGTAGCGCTCTACTAGCGTTTCTAATTTATTATAAACAGACTCTTTCATTTAACGGTTATTCCTGATCAATACCTAACATTTTTTTCAACTGATTTAATTGAGCCACTTCACCTTTTTTAGCCGCATCTTGAATGGCACGGGTAGGCGCGTGCATTAAGCGGTTGGTTAACTTATTGGCCAATTCTAAAATTACTTTTTCTGCGTCTTTACCACTAGAAAGCTGGCTAACTGCTCTTTCTACTAATTCCGACTTAATTGTTTGAACATCGTTTCGATAGTGACGAATTAACCCCACAGAATCGAGTGAACGCATCCACATACAAAACTCTTTAGTGCGCTCAGTAATAATTATTTGTGCCTGCTGTGCAGCTTGTTCTCGCGCTGCCATATTTTCACTTACAATCGTTTGTAAGTCGTCAACCGAGTATAAATAAGCCGCATCTAGCTCACCAACTTGGCTTTCAATGTCGCGCGGTACCGCAATATCAATAAACAACATCGGTTTGTTACGGCGCTGCTTTAGTGCTTGCTCCACAACACCTTTACCAATAATAGGCAGTGTACTGGCAGTTGAGCTTATTATAATATCTGCGTTATGCAAACGCTCTGGCAACTGCGCTAATGCAATGACATCTGCAGACACTTCATCGGCTAAATTGCGGGCTCGTTCAATCGTTCTATTGGCTACTGTTATATTTTGTGGCTCATTTTGATACAAATGCTTAGCAACCAGTTCTATTGTTTCACCTGCACCTATTAATAACACATTGGTTTTATCAAGCTTGCCATAAATATGCTTAGCTAAATTAACAGCCGCAAACGCTACCGAAACTGCACTGGCGCCTATGTTAGTTTCAGTTCGGACCTCTTTCGCAACCGAAAATGTCTTTTGAAACAAACGATCAAATGTAACACCCACTGCATCATGAGTTTTAGCACTATTATAGGCTTGTTTAATTTGCCCTAAAATTTGCGGTTCACCTAACACAAGCGAATCTAAACCGCAGGCAACGCGCATTAAATGGTTAATTGCTTGATTGCCCTCATGGCAATAAATGTTATTACTCAGTTCCTGTTCATCTAAACCATGGAAACTGGCAAGCCATGCTAACAGTGTTTGGGAATTTTGCTGAGCAAGGCTACAATAGATTTCTGTTCGGTTACAGGTAGACACGATCACAGCTTCATTAAAGTCGGCATGGCCACTTAATTGCTGCAACGCCTCTGACATTTGCTCAGGCGAAAAAGCCACTTTTTCACGCAGTTCTACGGAAGCAGTTTTGTGATTTATACCTAGTGCTATTATGGTCATGTTTGCCAAATATTGCTGAGCCCTACTTTAAAGGCGGCAATTTTACCAAAAATCAGCGGAATATGGAAAGTAAGGAACAACATTTGATTAGACATTATTTAATATTAGCTATAACTTTTATGTTTTTAAGTGGCTGCGCGCAACAATTACCAAATAAAACAGCAGTTTACGACAACTGGAAAGGTAAACTCGCCAATCAGAAAACTTGGCATGTAGAGGGGAAACTTGCTTTTATTAGTCCCGATGAGCGCCAATCTGCAAACTTAAATTGGCAGCAACAAGAAAATAACAATAATTTAGTACTGACTTCATTTATTGGCACACGCATTTTACAACTAAAACAGTCGCGCAATGTTGCTGAGCTTGAATTTGACGATAAAGTTTATGTAGATACCAATGCATCTGCGCTTCTTAAGCGCTTAACTGGCTTTGCTTTACCTGTTAATAATGCTGATAACTGGCTTAAAGGCACTATTGATTCACAAACGTTGCAAGTTGATGAACTTGGCCGTTCGAAACAAGTACTTTGGTTAGATAATGAAAGTAAACAATGGCAAATAAACTATGCAGATTATATACAAACCGCTGGTTATTGGTTGCCTACAAAACTGACGCTCAAACACCAAAAAATTAAAATTAAAATTCAACTATATGACTGGCAATTTAATTAACTATGAATAGCAAAACCTTTTTTTCACTTATTGCACCTGCAAAACTCAATTTATTTTTACATATTAATGCGCGCCGAGATGACGGTTATCACGAATTAGAAACCTTATTTACCTTCTTAAACTTCGGCGATGAGCTCTCTTTTGAGTTAACAGATGAATCATCAATTTTAATCACTGGTGATACTAAAGACATACCACTTGAAGATAATCTCATCTATAAAGCTGCTTTAATGTTACAAACTGATACTAAAACTAAGCACGGTGTAAAAATAAATTTGATAAAACGACTGCCTATGGGAGGAGGTGTTGGAGGGGGGTCGTCTGATGCGGCAACAACACTATTAGCGCTCAATAAATTGTGGAATATTAATTATGACATTAATAAACTTGCTAATTTAGGCTTACAATTAGGGGCTGATGTGCCTGTATTTATACGTGGTGAAAGCGCCATTGCGCAAGGCATTGGGGAAAAACTACACCGTGTTGAACTTGCGCAAAAATGGTACTGTGTTGTGCACCCAAACCAGCATGTAAGCACCGCTAAAATATTCACTCACCCCGACTTAAAACGCGATACACCAAAAATCTCAGGTGATTGGAAACAGCAAACTTTACACAACGATTGTGAGCCTTTAGTTAAAAAGCTATGCCCCGAGGTTGAAAAAACCCTCCAGTGGTTGCTAAAATACGCTCCGTCGAAGATGACCGGAACAGGTTCATGTTGTTTTGTAGAGTTTGATACACAAGCTCAAGCTAGCCATGTACTTGCTAACCTCCCCCATACTTGGCAGGGATTTGTAGCGTCAAATGCTAATATCTCCCCTGCTCATACGGAGTTAACCGCCATTTTCGATCAATGAAGTAACGTAAAAGTAATCATAAGTTAACTCGTAATGATTTTTATCATTGCTCGTTAGTCCAAAATTTCAGTGCCTGAGGAACCCTACCGTGCCTGACATGAAGCTCTTCGCTGGTAACGCAACACCTGAGTTAGCTCAAAAAGTTGCAAAACGTTTATATATTGAATTAGGCGATGCTGTTGTTGGCCGTTTTAGCGACGGTGAGATCAGTGTTCAAATTAATGAAAATGTTCGTGGCTCGGATGTTTTTATCTTGCAATCAACCTGTGCCCCTACAAACGATAACCTTATGGAACTTATCGTTATGGTTGATGCTCTTCGTCGCGCATCTGCGGGTCGTATTACTGCCGTCATTCCTTATTTTGGTTATGCCCGCCAAGACCGTCGCGTACGTTCTGCCCGCGTACCAATCACTGCTAAAGTTGTTGCCGATTTCTTATCGAGTGTAGGTGTAGACCGTGTACTTACGGTTGATTTACACGCAGAGCAAATTCAAGGCTTCTTTGATGTACCAGTAGATAATGTATTTGGTAGCCCTGTATTACTTGAAGATATGAAAGAGCGTCATTTTGATGATGTTGTTATTGTTTCTCCAGATATTGGTGGTGTAGTGCGCGCACGTGCAATTGCAAAACTATTAGACGATACTGATTTGGCTATTATTGATAAACGCCGCCCACAAGCAAATGTTTCTCAGGTAATGCATATTATTGGTGATGTAGAAGGCCGTGACTGTATCATTGTTGATGACATGATTGATACTGGCGGTACGTTATGTAAAGCCGCTGAAGCACTTAAAGAACATGGTGCTAAACGCGTATTTGCTTATGCAACTCACCCTATTTTATCAGGTAAAGCAGCTGAAAATTTACGTGATTCTGTTATTGACGAAGTTATTGTAACCGACTCAATTCCCTTATCTGATGAACTTAAAGCGCTTGATAAAGTAAAAGTGCTAACGCTTGCTGATATGTTAGCAGAAACTATTCGTCGTATTAGCAACGAAGAATCTATTTCAGCAATGTTTGAGCACTAATCTCAGGTATTTGCTGAAAACAAAAGCGCCTTTTGGCGCTTTTTTTGTATGCTATGTATATTTTACTGAATCACAGTGGTATGATAGCGCGCCTTTTGGCTAGGGACCTTGGTCGCAAAGGCCCTAAACTTTTAAATAATTGGAGACATCATGTCTAACACAACTTATACATATGACGCTGAACTTCGCGTAGAAACTGGTACTGGTGCGAGCCGCCGCCTACGTCGCGAAGACAAAGTTCCTGCAATCCTTTACGGAGCTGACAAAGAAGCTTTATCTCTTACTTTTGCTCATAAAGATATGATCAAAGCACAAGAAGACGAAGGTTTTTACACTCATATTCTTACACTTAATGTAGGCGGCGAGAAAGTTGAAGCTATCTTAAAAGATATTCAACGTCACCCATTCAAGCCTAAGCTTACTCACCTTGATTTCCAACGTGTAGACGCAACTCATAAATTAACAACTAAAGTTCCTCTTCACTTCATCGGTGAAGAAATCGTAACTAAAGCTGGCGCAACTGTTGTTCACCAGTTAACTGATGTTGAAATTTCTTGTCTTCCAAAAGCATTACCAGAATTCATTGAAGTAAATGTTTCTGAGTTAGTAGCTGGTGATTCAATCCATATCTCTGATTTACAACTACCTGCAGGCGTTGCGTCTGTTGAATTAGGTAAAGGCGAAGGCCATGACCTTTCAGTAGTTACAATCAAAGCAAACAAAGCAGCTCCAGCTGAAGACGAAGAAGCTTCAGACGCTGCAGAATAATATTTAAGGTCTCGCACCTTGAATTCTATTCAAATGCTTGTGGGCCTGGCTAATCCAGGCCCCGAATACGCAAATACACGCCACAATGCAGGTGCTTGGTTCATCGAGCAACTCGCAGCACGCTACAACTGTACGCTAAAACACGATCCTAAATATCACGGCCTTACTGGCAAAGTGATAATCCAAGGCCAAGAATTCAAATTATTGATCCCCACCACTTACATGAATTTAAGTGGTAAAGCGGTCAGTAGTTTAGCCAACTTTTTCAAAATCCCTGTTGAAAATATCTTAGTTGCACATGACGAGATGGATTTAGAGCCCGGTGTCGCCAAATTAAAAAAAGGGGGCGGACACGGTGGTCATAATGGCTTAAAAGACATTATGGCAAAAATGGCAAATCAAAAAGATTTTATGCGTTTACGTGTTGGCATAGGTCATCCAGGACATCGTGAAATGGTTACCGGCTGGGTGCTTGGAAAAGCGCCAAAGGTTGACCAAGAAAAAATGGATGCTGCTGTAGATGAAGCAGTTCGTTGTATGGAAATACTTGCAAAAGACGGCGTGCTAAAAGCACAAAACAGACTTCATTCGTTTAAACCCTAATAAACTTGAGTCCAAGTGCACGGTTAAACGAATTCTAAACAAGGTATCTTACTATGGGTTTTAAATGTGGCATCGTTGGCTTGCCTAACGTAGGTAAATCAACGCTTTTCAATGCATTAACTAAAGCGGGTATTGAAGCCGCTAATTTTCCTTTTTGTACCATTGAGCCTAATACAGGTGTGGTACCTGTTCCAGATCCTCGCTTGGACGAGCTTGCTAAAATTGTAAACCCACAACGTATTCTTACTACAAGTATGGAGTTTGTTGATATTGCAGGCCTTGTAAAAGGCGCATCAAAAGGTGAAGGCCTTGGTAATCAGTTTTTAGCGAATATTCGTGAAACTGATGCGATTGGTCATGTAGTACGTTGTTTTGAGGACGAAAATGTAATACACGTAGCGGGTACAATTGACCCTGCTGACGATATTGACGTGATCAATACTGAGTTAGTACTTGCTGATATGGACAGCGCTGAGAAAGCGATGTTCCGTAATGCTAAAAAAGCGAAAGGCGGCGATAAAGACGCAAAAGAACAAAATGCGGCGCTTGAAAAAGTAAAAGTACACCTTGATGAAGGCCTTACACTTCGATCGTTAGAATTAACTAAAGAAGAAAAAGCAGCTATCAGCTCTATTAACTTCTTAACTATCAAGCCAACTATGTATATTGCAAACGTAGCAGAGGATGGTTTTGAGAATAACCCACTACTTGACCGCGTTCGCGCTATAGCTGAATCAGAAGGCGCTGTGGTTGTCCCTGTGTGCGCAGCAATCGAATCTGAGTTATCTGAACTTGATGATGAAGACAAACTCGAATTTATGGCTGACCTTGGCTTAGAAGAGCCAGGCCTTAACCTTGTAATTCGAGGCGGCTACGAATTACTCAAGCTACAAACTTACTTTACCGCAGGCGTAAAAGAAGTGCGAGCTTGGACAATTCCTGTAGGTGCAACAGCACCACAAGCTGCTGGTAAAATTCATACCGATTTTGAACGTGGATTTATCCGTGCACAAACCATTGCTTATGACGACTACATTAACTGTAAAGGTGAAAGTGGTGCAAAAGAAGCGGGTAAAATGCGCCAAGAAGGTAAAGAGTACATTGTTAAAGATGGCGATGTAATGAACTTCCTGTTTAACGTATAAGTATTTATTCCCTCTATTTAGGGAAATAAATTTTAAAGGCTCGTTTTTACGAGCCTTTTTTGTTTTTAAACGTATATACGCTGTCAGCTTTTAGGGGATAAATAACACTAAGTTAATTTTAAAAAAGCGTAACCTGTTATACTTCCTCTTTAATAGGTGTTAAAAAAACGGCGTTTTTATTAAAATTTAGCCTGTTAGCTTAATTTTCCTGCAAACAAACACAGTTAAGCGTTTTTTTGCAAAAAAGGTGTTGACGAATTTGGGTCATGTCAGCATAATACGCCCCGCACTCAGCGATGAAGTGCTAACAAAAAAGATGGCTAAGTAGCTCAGCTG
>NZ_PNDV01000086.1:0-18773 GCF_005930865.1 Pseudoalteromonas sp. S554
CGAATTGAAAACATCAAAGAATACATCGATTATTACAACAACGAACGCATTAAGCTAAAACTAAAAGGCCTGAGTCCGATACAATATCGAAATCAGGCCTTGGTTGCCGCTTAGAAATGAGTCCAACTTATTGGGGTCACTTCATACAGCGTGGTTTTTTTATGTTCAAGCCAAGTTATATTTAAGTCTGGCTATATCAATTTTTAAATATTTAACTCGATCCGCGAGCAATTAACACAGGGGGTAAAAGGGTGCTTTGCACATCTTCTTCTCTGATTAGTTTGAGTAAATTTTCAACGAGCATTTGCCCTGCAAGAGTTGTATTCTGCTCTATGGTTGTTAGTGGTGGGTTTACAAAACTGGCTATAGCTATGTTATCAAACCCGACTACAGCGACATCTTTAGGGACATTAATGTTTGCTTCTTTGAGTGCTCTGATAGCACCAATTGCAATTAAGTCGCTTGCTGCAAACAAGGCATTAAATTTAATATTATTGGCAATGAGCGAGCGAGTTGCATGATAGCCAGATTCTTCCGTTGAAATAGCGTTAGCCATTTTACGTTCATTTATTGCGATGTTGTTAGCTTCTAACTCGTCCTTAAACCCTTGAAAACGAGCAAAAAATTCCGGACTGTGGTCAGAAGCATCGCCAATAAATGCACAATCTTGTCTGTTGTGAGCTATAAAATGAGCCGCAGCTTGTTTACCACCACCGTAATTGTCACAGCACACGGTTAAATCAGGTCTGTTATCTACCGTTGCCCCCCAACATACAAATTTAGTGTTTTGCTCAAGCAGTGTTTTAAATTTAGGCTGAAAATCAATGTAATCGCCATAACCAAGCAAAATAATGCCATCGGCTCTGTGGCTATCTTCGTAATCGGCTTGCCAATCTGCACTGGCTGATTGAAACGATATTAATAAATCGTAGCCTTCTTTTGCACACGCGCGTGTAATACTGCCGAGCATAGATAAAAAGAACGGGTTAATTTGTGATTCGTCTGAGGTGGGGTCTTCAAATAATAAAAGTGCGAGTGTGCTGCTTTGTTGCGTGCGCAAGTTGCTTGCGTTTTTGTCGACCTTGTAATTAAGTTTTTTTGCAATGTCATGAACACGTTTACGTGTTTCTTCGTTAACAAGCGGGCTATTTCGTAAAGCGCGAGATACAGTTGATTGAGATACCCCTGCATAGTGGGCAATATCAAATGATGTAGCTTTACCTTTCATTATCACAACTTAGTTAATGTAATACACAATAGTGCCATTTTCGTTTATTAATTAAATATTTCAAGCTTTTTGTGTTTAATGTAAATTATTTATTGATTTGACTGTGACACCGGTGTCATAATATTTATGTTTTATCATTTTGTTGTCAAAACGAATTGGCTGTTTGTAATTGCTACAGGCAGCATTTTTTCTCTGATAGCCGCTTTAGGGTGATAGCCTAAAGCAATTACACCAATGGTTTACTATTGTAGAACAAAAAGCACTGATTGCTTAAACAAAAGAGATAACACCATGAGCCTAAACTCTTCTACCCAATTTGATCCTATTTTAGTTGCCGATGTTGGTGGCACTAATGCTCGTTTTGCTTTAATTACATCGTTTGATGATACAACAAATCAATTTACAATTGAGCATAATAATACGTTTCCTAGTGCTAATTTTGGCTCACTTGAAAAAGCACTCGAGCATTACTTATCAACCGTACCACATATTGTACCAAAACGCGCATGTTTGGCGGTTGCTGGCCCTATAAAAGCAGGGCAAGTGCATTTAACAAATTTAGGATGGCACTTTAGTGTTAACGATTTTAAGGCTTATTTTGAGTTAAATGAGCTTGATGTTATTAATGATTTTGCTGCTTTTGCTTACGCTGCACCTTACTTAAGCCCATCTCAAAATGTTGTTATAAAAGCAGGTCAAGCTGATGACAATGCAAATATTGGTGTAATGGGTCCCGGAACTGGCTTTGGGGCGGCTTGTTTAGTCAGAACATCTCACTCTACTTCTGTTTTAAGTTCGGAAGGTGGGCACATATCGCTTGCAGCGGTAACAGAGCTTGACGCCTTGTTAATTCAAGAACTAAAAAAAGAGCATCAACACGTGTCTGTCGAAACCGTTTTTTCAGGCCCTGGTATTACCCACTTATATAAAGCAATGGCTGCAGTTAAAGGGCAGTCGCCTAAAAATCTTGATGCTGCACAAATTAGCAGCTTAGCAAATAGTGGCGAATGTGATGTGTGTGATGCAACCCTGAATCAATTTTGTGATTGGATTGGCAGCGTAGCAGGTGATTTATCACTAGCTTATGGCGCATTGGGTGGCCTATTTATAGGTGGCGGAATATTACCGCGTATGCAAGCTCGTTTACTGGAAAGCCGTTTTGTTGAACGCTTTTCGCAAAAAGGGATTATGTCGCAATACACAGGGCAAATACCTGTTACATTAGTGACACAAGACAACATACCTTTAATTGGCGCAGCGGCGTGTTTGCACAACGCCAATTAGTTTTTTGTTGATTGCATGTGGAAAATAGAGTGATGAAAAAAGTAACAATCAACAGCGTAGCAAGTCATGCTGGCGTATCTAAAAAGACAGTATCGCGGGTTCTAAATAACGAGCCCAACGTGAGTGCAGCCACTCGCGAAAAAGTACTCGCTGTGTTTAAAGAGTTGGATTACACGCCAAACCCTATAGCGCGCGGGTTAGCACAAAATCGAAGTTTTATTATTGGTTGCTTATACGACAACCCAAGTAAAAGTTACATAACCCGTGTTCAAACAGGGGCTCTAGCCGCTTGCCAAAAAAACAATTACAACTTGTTAATTCACCCATGCGAATGCAGAGGTGAGGCTTTAATTAGCAATGTTGAGCAGTTACTTCAAACATCTCGTTTAGATGGTATTGTACTTACGCCACCTTTTGGTGATTTTCCTGAGTTGGTTGAGTTTTTAACAGCTAAAAAAATCCCGTTTGCGAGAGTGGCGTCCGCAATTTTACAAGATGAGTCTATTTCTGTTCGTAGTAACGACGAGCAGGGCGCATTTGAAATTACAGAACATTTAATCAGCCTTGGTCACAAGTCAATTGCATTTATTAAAGGTCACCCCGATCACAGTGCAACACAGCAGCGCTTTAAAGGCTACAGGCGTGCATTAGCCGATCATAATATTGAGTTTGACGAGCGATTAGTTGAAGAGGGTAACTTTAGTTACCACTCGGGTGTAGACAGCGCCCGCAGTATTTTAGACTTGTCGCCACGGCCTACGGCTGTATTTGCATCGAACGATTACATGGCAGCTGCAGTACTTAAACTTGCAACACAAAGGCAATTGCGTGTACCTGACGACATATCTATAGCTGGTTTTGATAATGCACCTATTGCACGCCACATATGGCCAGGGTTAACAACCATTGCCCAACCAGTAGAAGAGATGACAAAGCTTGCTGTTACTCAATTAATTAATCACATTACAGAGCCTCAAGAACAGCCTTTTCAAATTACGCTTGAATCGCGTTTAATAACGCGTGAATCAACAGCTCGCGTAAACCAATAAAATACTTTTTCACAGTAGCCTGAATAAGAGTGACGCTTATTCAGGCTTTTTTTTGCCCGTAGCTTGATAAAAGTCTGTATGTACACAAGAATTTAAGTGTTCATTAATTGGTCATGATAAAAAGTTAAGTTAATTTTAGCAGTCAGGGTTGACACCGGTGTCATAGCTATGAGTTAATACAGTGACACCGGTGTCAGGTTTGTTGTGAGAGGCTCCCTGATATCGTACCTTTGAACGGGTCAATCAAAGATGCTCAGTACAGTTATTTACGTGGAGTCTGTAATTGCTACTGAGCCTTTATCCTCTAACTAATAGAGATGAGTTAATTATGTTACATCCTCGAATTCAAGAAGTTACCCAACGCGTTATTGAACGCAGTAAACAAACCCGTCAAGATTATTTAGATCGTATTTCGCATGCAAAAAAACAAACAAGAGTTCGTGCGGGATTAGGTTGTGGCAACATTGCCCACGTAATGGCAGCTTGTAGTAGCGACGATAAAGCGCGCTTAAAAGCAGATGAAGTGCCAAACTTAGCTATTATCAATTCTTACAACGACATGCTATCTGCGCATGTACCTTACAAAGATTACCCAGACGTAATCAAAAGCATTGCAACCAAGTTTGACGCAACCGCTCAGGTAGCGGGTGGCGTTCCTGCAATGTGTGATGGTGTTACGCAAGGGCGTGATGGCATGGAATTATCGCTTTTTTCTCGTGATGTGATTGCAATGTCTACCGCTGTTTCACTATCACATGATGTGTTTGATGGCGTTTTTTGTTTAGGCGTATGTGACAAAATTGTCCCAGGTTTATTAATTGGCGCATTATCATTTGGCCATTTACCTGTGTTCTTTTTACCTGCGGGTCCAATGCAGTCGGGTATCCCAAATAAAGAAAAAGCACGTATTCGCCAAAAGTTTGCACAAGGCCTAGTTAGCCGCGAAGATTTATTAGAAGCTGAAAGTGCATCTTACCACAGCGCGGGTACTTGTACGTTTTACGGTACTGCAAACTCTAACCAAATGTTAATGGAAATAATGGGCTTACATCTCCCGGGTAGCTCGTTTATTAACCCGTATACAGAGCTTCGTGATGGATTAACAGGTAATGCTGTAGAAACCATGCTTAAGCAACTTACAGATAGTAAAGAAAGCCCATGTTTAGCAGATGTGATCAGCGAAAAAACCATTATTAATGGTTTAGTAGGCTTGCTATCAACAGGTGGTTCTACTAACCATGCCATTCATATCGTTGCAATTGCTAAGGCTGCGGGCATTCAAGTTACGTGGAAAGACATGTCTGATTTATCAGAAGTTGTTCCACTTCTTACACGTATTTACCCTAACGGCTCTGCGGATGTAAATCATTTCCAAGCAGCCGGCGGCATGGGCTTCTTAATGCGCGAACTTGCAAGCGCAGGCTACTTAAACACAGACGTTAAAACAATGCTTGGCGATGGTCTTGCGCCATACATGACAGAGCCGCGTTTAGATAAAGACGACAGCCTGATCATGAGCGATTCAAATGGTCCAAGCAAAGTGAAATGGGTTGATTGCCCTGCTAATTCACTTGATGAAGAAGTGCTTCGTCCTGTAAGTAATCCATTTAGCAAACAAGGTGGCTTACAACTGCTTACTGGTAATTTAGGTAAAGCGGTTATTAAAGTGTCTGCTGTAGCTGAGGAGCATCAAGTCGTTACTGCACCTGCTAAAGTTTTCAACTCGCAAGGAGCATTACAAGACGCGTATACCCGCGGTGAGTTAAACCAAGACTTTATAGCTGTGCTTAAAGAGCAGGGCCCTAAAGCGAAAGGTATGCCAGAGCTTCATAAATTAACGCCAGTAATGGCAACCCTTCAAGACCAAGGTTTTAAAGTTGCTATTGTAACTGACGGTCGTATGTCGGGTGCATCAGGTAAAGTACCAGCTGCAATTCACCTAGCACCAGAAGCCGTTGAGGGTGGAATAATTGCAAAAATTCAAGAAGGCGACTTAGTTACTTTAGATGCCCCTAACGGAATTTTAAAAGTACATGTTAGCGACGACGAGCTTGCAAAACGTGAGCTTGAAATCAGCCAGCCAAGCCTAACATTTGGTACGGGACGTGAGTTATTTACTGGATTTAGAAATATCGTAAGCAGTGCCGATTTAGGCGCGAGTGCTTTTGGACTTGAATAATAATTAGCCGTACTGGGTAATGAGGAACAAGTAATGAGTATTGAAAAAATCTTAGCATCGGCACCCGTTGTGCCAGTGGTTGTAATCGAAAAATTAGAAGATGCTGCACCACTTGCTAGAGCGTTATACAACGGTGGCTTAAAAGCACTTGAAATTACACTGCGTACGCCAATTGCAGCAGAAGCTGTAAAGTTGATGAAAGCTGAAGTGCCAGAAGCTTTTGTTGGTACGGGAACTGTAGTTGATAAAGCAAGCTTTGAAGCATCAGTGGCTGCAGGTGCAGATTTCATGGTTAGCCCAGGTGTGAGCACCGAGTTATTAGCACTTGCAAAAGAGTCAGACATTCCATTTTTACCTGGTGCTGCAACTGCGAGCGAAGTAATGCAGTTAGCAAGCCATGGTTTTAAGTATTTAAAATTCTTCCCTGCTGAAGCTGCAGGCGGAACGGCAATGCTTAAGTCTATAGGCGGACCATTACCACATATTACTTTTTGCCCAACAGGTGGCATTAGCCTAGCAACTGCACCTAACTATTTAGCACTTAACAATGTTATTTGTGTTGGTGGTACATGGATGCTAGACAAACAACTAATTGAAAATAAAGACTGGCAAGCCATTGAAGCGCTTGCTCGCCAAGCAAGTGAACTTAAATAGGAGTCTCAAATGATTAATGTAGCAATTAACGGTTATGGTCGTATCGGTCGCAATGTATTACGTGCGCTTTATGAGTCAGCACAAAACAGTGAAATTAAAATTGTAGCAATTAACGATTTAGCACCGGCTAATGTAAATGCACATTTAACACAGTTTGATTCAGTTCATGGTCAATTTTCTAAAAAAGTAACACTTGCAGATAACACCATGCTGATTGGTGATGACGTAATTACACTTACTCAAGAGCGTGACCCTGCAAACCTACCATGGAAAGAGCTAAACGTAGATATCGTTTTAGAATGTACGGGCTTTTTCACTAAGCGTGAAGACGCGGCTAAGCACATTACAGCTGGCGCTAAAAAAGTTATTGTATCTGCTCCTGGTAAAGATTTAGATGCAACAGTAGTTCACGGCGTTAACAGCGATGTAATTAATGCTGATAGCAACATTATCTCTAACGCATCTTGTACGACTAACTGTTTAGCACCTATCGCAAAAGCAATTAACGACACAGTAGGTATTGAGCAAGGTAGCATGACTACAATTCATGCTTACACAAACGATCAAAACTTATCTGACGTTTACCACCCAGATCTATACCGTGCGCGTAGTGCAACACAATCTATGATCCCAACTAAAACAGGTGCTGCTGCAGCTGTTGGCTTAGTTCTTCCAGAGCTTGCGGGTAAATTAGATGGTATGTCGGTACGTGTACCTACTATCAATGTTTCTTTAGTTGATTTTACGTTTATTACCAAGCGCGAAACAACTGCTGAAGAAATTAACGAAGTAATGAAAGCCGCAGCAACAGGTTCAATGAAAGAAATTTTAGAGTACAACGAGCTTCCGCTTGTTTCTATTGATTTCAATCACAACCCTGCGTCATCAATTTTTGATGCTACGCAAACAAAAGCTGAAGGCAAACTAGTTAAAGTAATGGCTTGGTACGATAACGAGTGGGGCTTCTCAAACCGCATGTTAGACCAAGTTAAAGCATTAGGTCAGTACTTATAATTGACCCTGTAAAAGTTTAGCTTTATCCAACCAAGCCTGCATTATGCAGGCTTTTTTTTGCTTAATTTATACCAATTCGTTTAATAAGGTGCTTAATGCTTTAAAGCTAGGGCGTGATGCAATAACGCTGTTGGTAGAACGCGCTGCTATATCGGACATTTTGCCAAACAATTCGTCTTGCTTAACTGCTGCGCTAACAGTACTTAGTAAATCCTCTATTAAACAACCAAAAGCGCGGACTTCTATTAATTGTATTTGCTGTTGTTGATAATTACTGAGCATAGCTAAATTTGTTGATGCTCCAAAATCGCCAAATAAAACGTCATTGTGTTCATTTATCATGGTGTTATGGGCGTAAATATCGCCGTGGCTTACCTTATTCGTATGAAGGTGAGTAAGCGTATTTGCCATTTGTTTTGCTATTTTATAAACAGCTTTAATAGAGTAGTTGCAACCGTCATTAAACGTATCGCGTGTACATGTTTCTAAACTTGGTGGTAAGCCTAAATTAGTATAATTGGTATCTATTAACTCCATTACTAAGCCAAGTTGTTCACTTTGCTCTATGTAGCTTAATACCTTTATTAAGTTTGCATGATTAGCAGCTTGTAGGCAGCAATTCACCTCATCAAGTGGGTAACCATCGCTGGTGATCGCGCCTTTAAAAAGTTTCACTGCAACATTATTACGTTCTGCTTTTGCAAGATGAATAACACCCGATGCGCCTTGGCCTATTACTTTTTTAAGCTGAAAATTTTCAAGTGGAGTATTTTTCAACGTACTTTTAGTTAAGCACTGCGCTTTATTAAAGTTGTTACCTGCAAAGGCAAGCCAAGCAAGTTTTGGTAATTCTAGTAGCCAGTCATCGAGTTTTGTTAGGTTGTTTGCAGAGAGCCTAACAAGCTCTAAATTAGTACAGTTAGCCATACTTGCTGGTAAATTTTTCAGGTTATTACCCGCAAGTGCAAGCTTTTTAAGTTGGGTGTAATTACCAAAGTCGTCAGGTAATTCGTGTAAGTTATTATCGGTGAGAATAAGCCACTCAATATTTTTTGGCAGGCTGTTTGGTGCAAACTCCGATATTTGGTTTCCTTTAAACGCAACCATAATTAAAGCAGGGCATTTAGCCAATACTGTGGGTATATGTTTAAATTGATTAAACGACAAAAACACACGCTTAAGGCGATGCAAACACGCAAACTCGTCTGGTAAATCACTTAAATTATTATTAGAAAGATCAAGTACTTCAAGTGTATCGGCAAGCTTAAAAATGTCTGTGGGAAACTCAGATAGTTGCTCAACCAGCTGTAAGTGCTTTGCACCGGCTAACTTACCAGCCTTTAGCTCTGAAAGGGTATTCATTAATTTATAAAGCCCTGTAAATAAAAAAGCCAACATGGCTGTTGGCTTTAATTAACATGTAGATGAGGTTTAGAATTGCGCGTTATGATAAACGTTTTGTACGTCGTCACAATCTTCTAGCATTGCTAAAAAGCGCTCCATTACTTCAACATCTTCACCTTCAATTGGCGCTTCTACTTGTGGTACAAACGCAATTAAGTCTTCGTCAAATTCAGAAATGCCCATTTCTTCTAATGCAGTACGTGTGTTGTTGTATTCAGTATGAGGTGCGAATACGGTTACTTTACCGCTGTCTACTTCTACATCGGTTACATCAACGTCAGCCATCATAAGCGCTTCAAGAACAGCTTCATCATCGTCGCCATCAAAAACAAAAATAGCTAAATGGTCAAATAAATGTGACACCGAGTTTTGTGCGCCAATTTTAGCATTTGCTTTTGTAAAACAAACGCGTACGTCTGCAAATGTACGTTTGTTGTTATCGGTTAAACAGTCAACAATAATCATACAGTTACCAGGGCCGTAACCTTCGTAACGTGTTGCTGCGTAGTCTTCACCGCCGCCGCCTTTTGCTTTTTCAATTGCGCGTTCAATTACGTGTGCTGGTACTTGGTCTTTTTTTGCACGTTCAATTAAACGGCGTAATGATAGATTACCATCTGTATCTACACCGCCATTTTTAGCACAAATATAAATTTCTTTACCGTACTTAGAGTAAACTTTAGTTTTAGCACCCGCAGTTTTAGCCATTGAATCTTTTTTGTTTTGGTAAGCTCTTCCCATCTGCGTTTCGCCTTAATTTTATAAATAACTGAAAAATAATAGACCGTATTCTAAAGGTAAATGGCATTAAGGGCTAGTACGGAATGGGGAACATTAATAGTAAAAAAGTTAAAATAGCCATTTGAATAAAAGAATATGCATAAAATAAAACAGCCCGCTGTTGCGGGCTGTTTAGTATTTGTTTACATACGTATTAGTGTAATTACCAAATACGAACGCGTTCTTCTTCTGGCAAATACAAGGCATCACCAGGTTTTACGTCAAATGCTTTGTACCAAGCATCGTGGTTACGTGGTGCTTGTGCTCTAAAGCGACCTGGTGCATGCGTGCCACCGCGTAGTTGATTTAACATACTTTGCTCAGTACGTTTTTCTTTCCATACTTGTGCCCAAGCTAAAAAGAAACGTTGATCACCTGTTACACCGTCAATTACAGGCGCTTCTTTACCATTTAGGCTTAGTTTGTAAGCGTGGTAAGCCATGGCTAAACCACCCACATCACCAATATTTTCGCCTAGGCTATTACGCCCATTTACAAAGTTACCTTCAATAGGTTCGTATTTACTGTACTGTGCGGCAAGTTGGTCTGCTTTTGCATCAAATGCAGCACGGTCTTCGTCTGTCCACCAGTTACGTTGAATACCGTTAGCATCAGATTTTGAACCCTGATCATCAAATCCATGGCCCATTTCGTGGCCAATTACAGCACCAATGCCCCCGTAGTTAACCGCTGGATCGGCATTTGGATCAAAAAATGGAGGTTGTAATATAGCAGCTGGAAACACAATTTCGTTAAACGAGCTATTGTAGTATGCATTTACACGTTGTGGTGTCATGCCCCAACGGTTACGGTCAGTTTTTTGTAGTTCTTTTTCTACGCTTTCAGCGCGGAAAAATTCACGCATGTTTTTAACGTTACCCACTAAATCGTTTTGGCTAATAGTTAAACCATCGTAAGACTGCCATACATCTGGGTAACCAATTTTTGGAACAAATGCTGCTAACTTCGCACGTGCGTTTACCTTAGTTTCAGCGCCCATCCAATCAAGATTATCAATTCGCTCACCTAATGCTGAACGCAGGTTTTCAACCAGTTCAGACATTTGTTGTTTAGATGATTCAGGAAAGTATTGGTCAACGTAAATTTTACCAATAGCAAAGCCTAGCGAGCTTGTGCCCGACATTTCGTTAATTGCACGTTTCCAGCGAGGGCGTGGTTCTTGCTGGCCGTTTAGTTCTTTGCCATAAAATGCAAAACGTGTATTAAAAATATCTTCAGAAAGTAAACCTGCATTACCGCTAATTGCATGGTAGGTTAAGTAGTCTTTCCAAACCGCTAAATCTTCATTATTGATAAGCTCAATCATGGCTTTAACCGGTTCAGGCTGAGATACATTAAGTTGAGGAACTTTGTATCCTGTTTGCTCAAAATATACATCCCAGTTAAAACCAGGGTATGTAGAAGCTAAATCTTCACGTTTAATTTGATTTAACGACAGGTCGCGATTACGTCGTTTTTCGCGCGGCCAATGGCCTTGTGCTATTTTAGTTTCAAGCTCTAGTATGGCTTTTGCGCGTTCTGTTGTGTTATCAACATTGGCAAATTTTAGCATGTCGGCAATATGAGCCACGTAAGCTTCACGGGTTTTAACAAAACGCTCAGCATCTTCTAAATAGTAAGAACGGTCTGGTAAACCTAAACCACCAGCGCCTAACGACATTTCGTATTTATTTGGATCTAAACGGTTAAACCACATACCACCACCAATAGGAGTACGAAGGCCCGATAACCACGATTGCCCAAATACATAAGCTAAGTCGTCGGTAGATTCCATATTACTAATTTGATTTAACAGCGGTTGAATAGGTTTAACACCAAGTTCATTAAGTGTGTCGGTATCCATGTACGAATTATAAAAATCAGCAACCAATTGCTCTTCAGCGTTTAGTTCTTTACGTGCAGCAATGTCTTCAATAATTTTTTTAACACGGTCTTCACTGCGTTCTGCTAAAGCCGAAAACGCACCATAACGCGTTTTGTCTGCTGGCATATTGTAGTTGTCGTACCACGTGCCACTGGCGTACATGAAAAAGTCATCACCAGGTTTAACGGCTTCGTTACGCGCTGATAAATCAACGCCAAAGCTGCCTAATTCAGCTTTATTGCTAACAACTGTATTTTCTGTGCTTGCAGTTTGAACTTCACTGCTTGTAGTTTGTGGCTCTGAACAGCCCGTTATAAAAGTGGCAGCTAAAGCCGCTGCAATTAAACTCTTTTTCATCGTTTATCCCCCTGGATAATGAATTTGTTAATTTTTGTTATAAAAATATCATTTTGATTGTTATGTATAAAAGACAGGCACACAATTCTTTTGAGGTGAATCACAGCCTGACCCGATAAAACCAATAAACAACGCAAGCAACAAGCTCCCAACATAAATTAATAAATCAGGTTAATCTTGTTGTTGTAATGTCCACATATGTGCGTATTCACCGCCCAAGGCCAGTAATTCATTATGTTGCCCTTGTTCAACAATTTGGCCTGACTTAAGCACAATAATAGTGTGGGCATCGGTAATGGTTGATAACCTATGGGCAATCACAATACTGGTGTGCTCGCTGGCTACTTCATACATTGCCTTTAATATTGCTTGCTCAGCCTGAGAGTCGAGTGCCGACGTTGCCTCGTCAAATATTAAAATTGGGGATTGTTTTAAAATAGCGCGTGCTATTGCAATACGCTGTTTTTCGCCGCCAGATACTTTTAAACCTCGTTCACCCACTCGCGTTTTATCGCCATCAGCTAACGTATTAATGAAATCTTTTAAATGAGCCATTTCAATGGCTTTATCAATATCACTATCGCTTGCCGAAGGGCGACCATAGGCAATGTTTTCACGAATTGTTGTATTAAATAAAACGGTATCTTGAGGAACAATAGCAATAGCTTTACGAAGGCTATCAAGCGTGACCGAGTTAATAGCTTGGTTATCAATAGTAATGCTGCCCGATGTTACATCATAAAAACGATAGAGCAGGCGCGCTAGTGAACTTTTTCCAGCACCACTTGCGCCCACAATAGCTACCTTGCTACCCGCTTTCACTTTAAAGCTAATATTATTTAGAATAGGGCGGTTAGCGTTGTAGCTAAAACTCACATTATTAAAGGCAATTTCCCCATTTTTAACATCAAGGGTATTTGCATTTGGAGCATTAGTGACTTGTGGTTTTTTATTGAGTAAGCCTAGCATGTTTTCTAAATCGGTAAGAGCACGGCGGATTTCACGGTAAACAAATCCTAAAAAGTTAAGCGGTAAAAATAATTGGATCATATACGCGTTTATCATTACCAATTCACCAATGCTTAGTGACCCTGTTACTACCTCGCTTGAACCTAACCACATTAACGCGGTGATGGCACTGGCAATAATTAATGCTTGCCCTGAATTAAGCGCAAGCAAAGACATCCTATTTTTTAAACGCGCGGTTTCCCAATTAGCTAAAAATGAGTCATATGTTTTGGCTTCAAACTGCTCATTATTAAAATATTTTACAGTTTCATAATTAAGTAAGCTGTCTATTGCGCGTGTGTTACTGAGGTTATCAGCTGCGTTTGATTCACGAATAAAACGATTACGCCACTGTGTCACCGTGACTGTAAAAAATATATATACGCCAACAGCAAGAAGTGTAATTAACGCAAACCAAATAGAAAATAGCGACCCAAAAATAATAGCAACGGTGAGTATTTCAAAAAGGGTAGGCACAATGTTAAACATTAAAAAGCGCATTAAAAAACTGAGTCCACTGGTACCACGTTCTATGTCACGGCTTATACCACCAGTTTGCCTGTCTAAGTGAAATGCAAGTTCAAGCGAGTGTAAATGCTTAAATACTTTTAGGCCAATATTGCGCATGGCATGTTCGGTTACCCGTGAAAAAACAGCGTCTCTTACTTCACCTAAAAACACACTAGCGAAACGCAAACCGCCGTACATTATTAATAATAGAGCGGGAATGACCAACACTGGGTTTATTGATTTATCAACCGAGTCGATAATTTCTTTTAACGCCCAAGGCATTAAAAGCGTGGCGCCTTTAGCACCAATAAGCGCTAAAAGCGCAATAAATACGCGCCCTTTAAACTTTGTAATGTAAGGCCACAACGTTCTAACGCTTTGTTTTAAATTCATGGCGTCTGCACGTTTTTCAACGTTTTGTCTGGAGCGCATTTTTTTTCTCGATTAAATACTTAATTGTTAAGCATTGTATTTTAAATAGTTGCCCTAATATACTAGGCACCTCTTATTTTAGTTTTATCTAAGTATGTTTAAATTTCGTGTTTTTATAACTGCTTTTTTGCTGCTAGCTGCACTGTTTAGTGTGCAGAGTAATTCTGTGCAGGTATCACAAAATTTAAGTCCAGCTGTCAGTTCACACATTTTATTCACAGATGCTATTGATATAACTAAAACAAAGCCTACTAAAAAGTCTGCAGACGCACCTGCTCATAAAAAAACACAACACACCGATTTTGACTCACATCAGCCAAGGCTTACAGCAAGTAATGCGTCACTTTTTTTGCACACAGTTCAAAGTGAGCCAGAATACGATGTTGTTTTTGAGTTTTTTGCGCAGCACCTTGTTAGGCAAATATTTTTACGCCCTCAAGCTGTAAATGCTATTCAGCCTTGGTATACGCTTGTGCACAATAGTAAAAAATCGCGTTTAAGTGGCTGGAAAGATGCCAACTTACTCTATAGAGCTGTCACTACCTACCACGCTTAATTTTTCTTATTTAATTTTTATTAGGTTTTAACGTTTTACGTTTAAGCCTTGAGATTAATTGTACTTTTAAAAAGTACGTTGCCAGTAATTTACTGGTGATAAGGAAAAAACATGTTAAGTGTAAAAAAAGAGCAAAACCCATTTATGGCTAAATTTAAATTAAGCTATATAGCCATGCTTATTGTGCTGATTTTATTAGCTATTAGCGCTTTACCCAACTTATACCCTAATAAATCGTGGTTGCATGTAAATAGCGCGCCACATAGCGAAACCCAAGCCGTGCCAAGCACTCAAGCCTTAGTTACTTTTTTAAATAACCAAGGCTTAGACGTTGAACAGGGCCTTGATAAGCAATCAACTATAAATATTTTATTAAACGAGCCAACTAAAAGCGCCCAAGCGCAAGCGGTTATAAAGGCGCAGTACCCAAACACGCAAGTTAAAATTGTAGAGCATGCAACAAGCCCAATTTGGCTGCAAGAATTTGGTTTATCGCCAATAAAATTGGGACTAGATTTAAACGGCGGTGTGTTATTTGTACTCGATGTAGATTTAGATAAAGCAATTGATGAGCAATTAGCCAGTGCGTATCAACAAGCTAAATCAATCATTATAAAGCAAAAAGCGCACGGCCTTAAAGCGCAGCAAACAGGGCACGGCTTTGAAATTAACGCGCTGCCTAATGCGGTGCAAAAACTTACACCAGTGATTGATGAGCTACAAAGTCGCTTTGCTAATTTAGCGGTTACAACAACCAATAACGGCAATGTTAAAAACGCCAAGTTTAGCTATTCAGAGCAAGGGCGAAGCAACTTTGATAAAAAAGTAATGAGCCAAACGCTTACTACGCTTCGCTCGCGCATTGAAGAATTAGGTATTACCGAAGCTGTAACACAGCGCCAAGGCACACAGCGTATACGCATAGAGTTGCCAGGCGTGCAAGACCCAACAGAGGCAAAGCGCATTATAGGCGCAACTGCATCACTTGGGTTTTATCAGTTAAAAGAAATTGGTGGGCAAACATTTAATATGCAATCGGGTGGCACCATAAACCTTGATCCTGTGCCTATTTTTACCGGTGAGCATATTAATAACGCCAATATAGGGCGCGATGATTGGGGTAAGCCACTTGTGCAACTTAGCCTTGATGGGCAAGGCGGCGATGCCATGTCGGCGTTTTCAAAAGCAAATATTGGTAAACCTATGGCCACGGTTTATTCTGAGTACTCTCAAAACGCAAAAGGTGAAACGGTTAAAAAAAGCGAAGTTATAAATGTGGCTAATATTGCGCAGCATTTAAGTTCACATTTTAGTATTACCAATATGAAAAGCCAACAAGCAGCGGCCGATTTAGCACTATTATTACGCGCAGGCTCGCTAACTGCACCGGTTACTATTGTGCACGAGCAAACAATTGGCCCAAGCCTAGGTCAAGAAAATATAACTAACGGCTTGGCCGCATTAATGCTTGGTATGGGTATTACACTTGCCTTTATGGCGCTGTGGTATCGCCGTTTAGGGCTTATTGCAAACGTAGCGCTGTTATTAAATTTAACGTCGCTTGTGGGGCTAATGTCGTTATTACCGGGGGTTGTTTTAACACTTCCGGGGATTGCCGGGCTGGTACTCACCATTGGTATGGCGGTGGATACCAACGTTATTATATTTGAGCGAATAAAAGAAGAGCGTAGAAAAGGCCGCTCTGCTTATCAAGCTATTCAAGAAGGTTACAAGCAAGCCGCTAACACCATATTTGATGCCAATATAACCACCATGATCACCGCGCTTATATTATATGGAATAGGTTACGGCCCGGTTAAAGGCTTTGCCATAACATTGGCACTTGGCTTAATAACCACGGTATTTACTGGCGTGTACGTATCAAAAGTACTAAGCCAAACGTTATATTTAAAATTGGCTAAAAAAGCAGGAGTAAATGCACATGCTTAACACTTTTTTAAAGGGCGAGGCGGGCACTCGTCTGCGTTTTTCAGGCATGCTTTTAAGCGCCATACTTGTACTGCTATCGGTATTTACGCTCAGTCAAAAAGGGCTTAATTTTGGCCTAGACTTTACCGGTGGCTACCTAACAGAATTTACCACCAGCCAAGGTGTTGAGCTAAAAGAGCTCCAATCATTTATTACTAAAAATCACAATGGCGAGTTTGAGCTAACCGCGCAAGGTAATAGCCATTTTCAACTACGCGAAGCGCCTAGCGATTCAACAGCAAATAGTAATGATTGGCAATCTGCCATTACTCAAAACGCAGATATAAACGCTGAGGTTTTATCATCAGCGTATATTGGCTCACAAGTAGGTGATGAACTGTTTGAACAAGGTTGTTTAGCACTATTTTCAGCTATGGTTGCAGTAATGCTTTATTTAGCGGCCCGGTTTGAATGGCGTTTAGCCGTAGGCTCTGTGGTTGCGCTAGTGCATGATTTACTACTGGTACTGGGGCTATTTTCGCTATTAAGTATTGAGTTTAATTTAACCGTACTTGCCAGTTTGCTGGCCATTATAGGTTATTCACTTAACGACTCTATAATAGTAGGCGATAGAGTACGCGAGCTTTTACGTGTTAAATCTAATAATGCGCTTAGCCCGGCAAGTATTATTAACAACGCCATAAAAAGTACCTTAACGCGTACGCTTATTACATCGGGCACCACGCTTGCTACAGTTGCAAGTGTTTGGCTCCTCGCTGGTGCGCTATTACAAGGCTTTGCCATCGCGCTATTTACCGGCATTGTAGTAGGTACGTTCTCATCTATTTGTATTGCGGCTACTTTACCTGAGCTTTTAGGGTTAAGTGCTAAAAATTACGAAGAAAAACAAGATGCAGAAACGCAAGCGTTGCTCGATATGCCCTAGCAATAAATACTTTTAAAATCAGCATTAAAATACAGGCGCTTAAAATAATGGTTTTAAGCGCATTATAACGTTAAAATCAACCACATAGTTTACAGCATTGGTTTTTAGCGCCTTTCATGAATAAATCCCACGTAATAGAACACCTTAAATTTGCACTCGAAGCACAATTAAACAGTGCAAAACAAGCAGCAAAAGCCGCGCACGACGCCGCAACTCACGAAGAAAGCGTTGCAGAAACGCAGTACGATACCCTAGGACTCGAAGCCGCTTATTTAGCACAAGGCCAAGCCGAGCGTGTAAACGATTGCTACAAAAGTATTAAACAGTTTGAAGCCATTTTTAAAGAGCCTAATCACAATAAAGTGATTATAAGCTCACTCGTTTGCCTAGAAGATGAAAGCGCCCTACAAAAATGGTTTTATTTAGGCCCAGCCGCAGGCGGCTTAATGGTCGAAGTTAAAGGGCTAACTATTCAAGTTGTTACACCCGAAGCCCCACTGGGTAAACAACTTTTAGGTAAACAGCTTGATGATGAAGTAAGTCTAACCATTGCAGGCAAAAACCATGAATATGAAGTGGTAGAACTTTTATAAAACATTGGTTTTAGATGTAGGTCGGATAAGCGCAGCGCCATCCGACAAAGCCAATTTGTCTCATAACATTATTAACAGTCGTTTTGGTGTATTTTAGCCACGGAATTTTTATAACATACGTAATTAATTGTTTACATTAGAGTTGCTTAGTGGAATTATTGAGCTATGTAATATACTCCGTTTTGGGGTGTTATAAACCACCAAAATGGTGTTCAATAAGTTGTTAGGCTTTTCTAAAGGTTCGAGTTTATGAATAATATCCAGACTAAGTTAGATCGCCCTATTATTTTTAGGACAGTAGATAAAACTGTCTACGATTCCACTTTGACAAGTGGTTCTTTATGGTTACGTTCAAGTCATTATTATCGAAATATCGAGGATCAAACAAGAGCTGATAAATCAGAGGGAATTAACGGGACACAATGTAGTTTCCCTCTACATTTTAAGCCACCATCTGCTCAAGCTTTATCATTAGAAGGTAACGGAACTATTGGTACTGAAATTATTCCTCATTACATAATTTCAATGCACGGCACGAGTATCGCTGATAAAGTCAGGCAAGAATTTGGCGGGTTTACTATGGGTGTTAGGTGTCTCGCCGACCTTAGTGCGGAAATTCTTTTTCAAGTTTCACGGCAATTACCTGTGACCTCATATAGATTCGGTCAAGTGGCTTATCAACGTACCGCGCTTTCTATGTCACATAATCTAAATCGCGCCACACTTAAACTCGACGGTAACCCATCGATAGCAGTTAAATCGATAAATACAGATGTTCTACGTAAAGACCCAGTTGAACCATTCATACTTCAAGATGAATGGAGAATTGCTATTTTCACACAAGGTTATTTAAATAACGATCCCAATGAGCCTCTAAAAATCAACGTCGACACTAAGCATTTTTACGAGTACATAAAAGCCTAACAAGCTGTTAAACAAGGACAATGCTCCTCACCCGTTTTAGT
>NZ_PNDV01000087.1:0-1519 GCF_005930865.1 Pseudoalteromonas sp. S554
TGAAGTTGCTGATGCCATACTTCCAGGAAAAGCCTCTAAGCTTCAGATTATACCGAATCGTACCCCAAACCGACACAGGTGGTCAGGTAGAGAATACTAAGGCGCTTGAGAGAACTCGGGTGAAGGAACTAGGCAAAATCGTACCGTAACTTCGGGAGAAGGTACGCTCCTATCTGTGATGAGACTTGCTCTCTAAGCGGACGGGAGCCGCAGTGACCAGGTGGCTGGGACTGTTTATTAAAAACACAGCACTGTGCAAAATCGCAAGATGACGTATACGGTGTGACACCTGCCCGGTGCCGGAAGGTTAATTGATGGGGTTATCTTCGGAGAAGCTCTTGATCGAAGCCCCGGTAAACGGCGGCCGTAACTATAACGGTCCTAAGGTAGCGAAATTCCTTGTCGGGTAAGTTCCGACCTGCACGAATGGTGTAACCATGGCCACGCTGTCTCCACCCGAGACTCAGTGAAATTGAAATCGCAGTGAAGATGCTGTGTACCCGCGGCTAGACGGAAAGACCCCGTGAACCTTTACTACAGCTTGGCACTGAACATTGAACCTACATGTGTAGGATAGGTGGGAGACTTTGAAGATGAGACGCTAGTCTTGTTGGAGTCGTCCTTGAAATACCACCCTTGTAGTTTTGATGTTCTAACGTTGGCCCCTGAATCGGGGTTACGGACAGTGCCTGGTGGGTAGTTTGACTGGGGCGGTCTCCTCCCAAAGAGTAACGGAGGAGCACGAAGGTTGGCTAAGTACGGTCGGACATCGTACGGTTAGTGTAATGGTAGAAGCCAGCTTAACTGCGAGACAGACACGTCGAGCAGGTACGAAAGTAGGTCATAGTGATCCGGTGGTTCTGAATGGAAGGGCCATCGCTCAACGGATAAAAGGTACTCCGGGGATAACAGGCTGATACCGCCCAAGAGTTCATATCGACGGCGGTGTTTGGCACCTCGATGTCGGCTCATCACATCCTGGGGCTGAAGTCGGTCCCAAGGGTATGGCTGTTCGCCATTTAAAGTGGTACGCGAGCTGGGTTTAGAACGTCGTGAGACAGTTCGGTCCCTATCTGCCGTGGGCGTTTGAGAATTGAGAGGGGTTGCTCCTAGTACGAGAGGACCGGAGTGAACGAACCGCTGGTGTTCGGGTTGTCATGCCAATGGCATTGCCCGGTAGCTACGTTCGGAACTGATAAGCGCTGAAAGCATCTAAGCGCGAAGCAGGCCTCGAGATGAGTTCTCACTAGACTTTTAAAGTCTCTGAAGGGCCGTTGAAGACTACAACGTTGATAGGCAAGATGTGGAAGTGGTGTGAGCCATTAAGCTAACTTGTACTAATTACCCGTGAGGCTTAACCATACAACGCCAAACGCGTTTTGTGTGACAGTTAAGACAGAAGTTAATAACTAAAGTAGATATTACTGACAGAAAGACTTAAAAAATATTATCAGATATTTTCCAAATTCAGTTAGTGCGTAGAAATACGGATTAACGCCCAAATTTGCTTTGTTACAAT
>NZ_PNDV01000088.1:0-1690 GCF_005930865.1 Pseudoalteromonas sp. S554
GTAACCGTCGGCTAAACCACACCTAAACATTTATTTTATATTCGCTAAGCTCATTTCTTTTTAATAACAGGAGTGAGTTATGCAAACCAATCGAACACAACAATGGCTAGATTTAATTCACCGACAACCAGGCTCTGGTTTAAACATACAAGATTTTTGCCAGCAAAATAACTTAGCAACGTCCACTTTTTATAAGTACCGCAAACAATTAACCGCCCAATCTAGTTTCAGCAAAGTGACCATTCAAACTGAACAAACCCGTTTGCAAGAAATCGTTGAGCCTGCCCATATCACACTGACTTTGCAGGTTGGAGAATTAAAATTGCCAGGTTCAACCTCTGCACAGTATTTGTCTGATTTGATTAGAGGTTTAGTTAAATGAAAATGTTTGTTGAGCCAAGTGACATTTACCTGCACCGCCCAGTGGTGGACTTTCGAAAATCGATTAATGGTTTAGCTAATATTGTTGTCGCTGAAATGAATTTAAATGTGATGTCCGGTGCTTTATTTATCTTCTGCAACAAAAGCAAAGATAAACTCAAAATCCTTTACTGGGATAAAACGGGGTTTGCTTTGTGGCATAAGCGATTAGAAAACAATAAGTTTAAATGGCCGAATGCCGAGCATGAAAACCAGCTTGTTTTATCTGAGCAACAACTGCACTGGCTGCTCGATGGCTTTGATATTGTTGGTCATAAACCGCTGATTTTATCAAACTTGAGCTTATAACTTTAGCTCATACCTGATCAGCTTTTAATCTGAATAACATGCAGATAATCAGCGAGTTACAGGGTAAAATACCCCCTATGACTGAACTAGAGCAGCAACTTCTCAAACGCATTGCCGAACTTGAAAAACAAGTAACGGATAAAGATTCCAGAATCGCGTATTTAGAAGAACAATTCAAATTAGCCCAACAAAAACAATTCGGTAAATCAACCGAAGGCCACCCTGCACAAGGTGATTTATTTAACGAAGCGGAAGACATCGCTGAGTTAGAACGTGAAGTTGAAGCTGAAAACGAAACCGTTACTTACACCCGTAAAAAAGCTAAACGCACTGCGTTACCGGCTGATTTACCACGCGAAGTGATTGTGCACGACATCGAAAATAAAAGCTGTGACTGCTGCGGTGGTGAAATGCATAAAATGGGTGAAGATAAATCTGAAAAACTTGAATTTATTCCAGCTCAAATCAAAGTGATTGAACATGTTAGACCTAAATACAGCTGCCGAGCCTGTGAGCAAAACGAAACACAAGTTCAAATCAAACAAGCCCCGATGCCAGCGAGTCCAATTCCTAAAGGCATTGCAACACCAAGCTTACTCAGCCAAATCATCACCAGTAAATATCAATACGCTCTGCCGCTTTATCGGCAAGAAACCATGTTTAAACAACACGGCATTGAAATCAGTCGACAAACCATGAGTGACTGGATAATCAAATGTGCCAGTTTATTTAAACCACTGTATGACAAATTGCATCAAATCTTATTAGAGCAACATGTCATTCAAGCGGACGAGACCACAGTCAATGTGGTGAGTGATGACAAAACAAAATCCTATATGTGGTTATATTGCACAGGTACTGACACGCCTGTAGCAAATAACCCATTTAAAAATATCGTACTGTATGAATATCAGCCGGGTCGTTCAGGTTGTTATCCTGCGAATTTTTTACTTAATTATAC
>NZ_PNDV01000089.1:0-12461 GCF_005930865.1 Pseudoalteromonas sp. S554
GCAAGAACTATCGCAAGCACTTTCATCAAATTTTGATTTAGATAGCCTAGAGGATGACTTTGATAATGAACCATTAATTGATAATGAGTTTGATGAATCAGAGTTAGTGCTAGAAGCTAATGACGAGACTGAAGTATCAGCGCCTGAAGCTACTGATGAAAGCCAAATTTTAGACGAAAACCTTGAATATTCACAAAACGATTTAGCAGAAACAGGCACTGATTTACCTAATAGTGAAGAGCTTGAATCATCTGATTTAGGTATCGAGCAAACTGTTGATGATGAACTAGATGAACTAGATGAACTAGATGCTGAGCTTGAAATCAATGACGAGGTTGAGGGATCAATTGCTCAAGTTAACGATGATGCGGTTTCAGCAGAAGAGCTACTTCCTAATAGACCGAGTAATGGTGCTGATTTCTCAGGTTCAGGTGAAGATAATAGTGAAATAACCAGTGACGATGCGTTCACTCCAGAGCTTAATGACAACGAAGCTGATAATCAAAATTCAGCTGAAGATGATATAGACAGCGCGGGAACTAACTTTAATGACGACCTGTTAATTGATGAATTTAATGAACTAGATGGTGAGCTCGACAATCTTAACGACTTAAACGATGACACACTTGATGATTTACTCTCAGAGTCGAATAACGCTGATGGGGACTATTTAGCGCCTGATAGCAGCGTTGGGCTAGACAATCCAGCATTTATAAGTGAATCGGACGATGAAATAAATGAACAAACTAATGTTGATCGTGAAGCTGAACTAACTCAAGTTGACTCTCAGGGTGATACTAACCTTGTATCAGATGAAGCACTTGATGATGAATTTATGGCTGATTTAAGTGAAACCGATTTCGATTCATTGCTCAATGAGTTAGCCGCTCCCGATGAACTTGCTATAGAAGATAGCAGCGAGTTTGATGTTGACTTTGATTCTTTATTGAAAGAAGACTTAGTTGATGAAGAAGTCTTCAATCATAAAGAGCCAGTCCCTGAAGACGCAAAACCTTTAGGTGAAGACGATTTTGTAGATATTGACTCATTACTTGAGCAAAGTGACGATGCTGAACTTGAGCATGAGCCTTACAATGACGTAAATATAGACTTAGGTTTAAGTGAGTTTGATGCATTACTTGCTGGTGATAATCCAACAGACGTTGATGCCGAGAGTGGAGGTTACTCCGCTAAGTTAGACTTAGCACGTGCCTATATTGAAATCGACGACTTTGATTCCGCGCTTAAGGTGATTGAAGACGTAATAGCAAAAGGGCCTGAAGAAGTTCAAGAAGAAGCGCTTAGTTTGCAAGCAAAATTACAACAATAGCATTTGTGTTAATTTCAATACGATAAACCCATAATTGGTGATGCTGATTATGGGTTTTTTATTGTTTTTATATGATTACATCACGGTCGCTTTTATTGCGCCGCGAGATAGCATAAAATGCGCCGTTAATTAGTACAGTAGGTAAAACGATAAATATGCGAGTAGCACTTGGGGTTGAATATAATGGCGCACGTTATAGTGGTTGGCAGCGTCAATCGCACGTAAATAGCGTACAACAAGAAGTAGAAAAGGCGCTGTCGAGTATCTGTAACCACCCAGTTGAAATTGTGTGTGCAGGGCGAACTGACGCAGGAGTGCATGGAACAGGCCAAGTTGTTCATTTTGAAACCAATGCATCTCGTGAAATGGTCGCGTTTACTATGGGTATGAACACTTTGCTACCTAAAGATATTGCTATTCGATTTGCTCAACCTGTTGCAGAAGACTTTCATGCACGTTTTAGTGCAACCGCAAGAAGGTATCGCTACGTTATTTATAACTATCCATACCGTGGAGCTGTTATGAACGAGGGTGTTACTCATTTCCATCACAAGCTAGATGAAAAGGTAATGCAAGAGGCGTGTCAGCATTTAATTGGTGAGCATGACTTTACATCATTCAGAGCATTACACTGCCAAGCTAATACCGCTAAACGTACAATTCATCACTTATCTGTACAGCGCCAGGGTGATTACGTTGTAATTGATATTAAGGCAAATGCATTTTTGCATCATATGGTGCGTAATATAACCGGTTGTTTAATGGATATAGGCTTACACAAGCACCAACCTATATGGTTAAAAGAACTATTAGATGTTAAAGAGCGTGCAAAAGCGAGTGCAACAGCTAAAGCCGCTGGTTTGTATTTAGTCGATGTTGATTACCCAGAGCAGTTTAATATTCCTAAAACCCCACTAGGGCCATTATTTTTACCTGATGTTGATATTTAGTTAGAATTATTAATCGCTAAATTTAATTTCCTCTAACTACTAAGACCAGTTTTTTATACCGTGTTTGTGTAATTCATGTTTTAATTGAAAAAATCTGTCTGCTACTTATTAGCAGACTCGCGACACAGAACAGCATTAAGAGAGTTGCAAATGAGTTGGTTAGAAAAAATCTTACCTAAAACGACTAAGTCGTCAGGTCGTAAAGAAATTCCAGAAGGCGTTTGGGCTAAATGTACAGCTTGCGATTCAATTTTATATAAAGCTGAACTAGAAAAATCATTAAACGTATGTCCTAAATGCGACCATCACATGCGTGTGAGCGGCCGTAAACGTTTAGAGCACTTTTTAGATGAAGGTGACCGCACGGAGCTTGGTACTGAGCACGAGCCTAAAGATGTATTAAAGTTTAAAGACTCTAAAAAATACTCAGACCGTATTAGCGCAGCCCAAAAATCAAGTGGCGAAAAAGACGCGCTAGTTGCAATGAAGGGCCGCTTAAAAGGCATTCCTGTTGCTGCGGTTGCTTTTGAATTCTCATTTATGGGTGGTTCAATGGCTTCGGTTGTTGGCGCACGGTTTGTTGATGCCGTAGACCAATGTTTAGAGCACAACATGCCATTAGTGTGCTTTTCTGCCTCAGGTGGTGCACGTATGCAAGAAGCACTTATGTCGCTTATGCAAATGGCCAAAACCAGTGCAGCACTTGCTAAAATGAGCGAAAAAGGATTGCCATTTATTTCGGTAATGACCGACCCAACAATGGGTGGTGTATCGGCTTCATTAGCAATGCTAGGTGATATTAACGTTGCTGAACCAAAAGCCTTAATTGGCTTTGCTGGCCCGCGAGTAATAGAGCAAACAGTTCGCGAAACCTTACCAGAAGGTTTTCAGCGTAGTGAGTTTTTACTAGAGCACGGTGCAATAGACATGATTGTTGACCGCCGTGAAATGCGTGATACGTTAGCTCGAGTGCTTGCTAAATTTATGAACTTGCCTTCTACCGAACAAGAGCATAGAGTAGCGTAAATTTCAGCTTTACTGATTACACGCTATGACAAATACAATCCCTAGCCAATCATCAAGCCTTGATGATTGGCTTTTTTATTTAGAAAGTGTTCACCCAGCCAACATTGCAATGGGCTTAGAGCGCGTTGCAGATGTTGCCAATAATATTGGTTTACTAAATACCCCCAGCAAAATTATTCTTATTGGCGGCACAAACGGCAAAGGCACGACTGCGCGCTGTTTAGAATCGCTACTACTTGCTCAAGGTTACAGCGTAGGTACTTACGCCTCTCCTCATTTAATTCGATATAACGAACGTGTTCGCATAAATGGTCAAGAGCTTGATGATCAATACCATGTTGATGCCTTCAACACGCTAGAGCAAGGCCGGGGTCGCACACCGCTTACGTATTTTGAGTACGGTACGTTGGGGGCACTGGCTATTTTTAAGCGCTTTGAAGTAGATTATGTATTATTAGAAGTTGGCTTAGGCGGGCGTTTTGATGCAACAAATATAGTAACGCCATACGCAAGTGTTATTACAACCATCGATTTAGACCACAAAGAATACCTTGGCGATACCCGAGAGCTGGTGGCGTACGATAAAGCGGGTATATTCCGCAAAGATACCCCCGCTATCATTGGGGACTTAAGTATCCCGCATACAATGATTGATTACGGTAACGAGATTAGTGCCAATATGACATTATCAGGCACTGACTTTATTTTTAAAGAGCACGACAAAACGTTTAATTGGCAGTTTGAAAAACATAACCTGACACTCAATAAGCCTGCAATACCCGCGCAAAATGCAGCGACTGCTCTAACAGTGCTAAGCGTTTTAAATTTATTACCCAATGTTGATGTAATAAAAAATTGCTTAGCTAACTTGGTGGTGGAAGGGCGTTTTGAACAATTAAGCACAGAGCCATTGGTATTTACAGACGTCGCTCACAATCCAGAATCAGCTCGCTATTTAGCCAATAAGTTATTAAGCTACAAAGATAAAGGCTTTAAAGTTCACGCATTAGCCGCTATGCTTGCTGATAAAGATAAAGCAGCGGTGCTCAAAGAGCTAACCCATCTTGTCGATGATTGGTTTCTTGCTAGCTTAGGCGGCCCTCGTGGTGATAGTGCTAATAACCTAAAAGAAGCCCTACAAAGCGTATCTACTCACGACAAGGTACAAAGCTTTGAAAGCGTTGAACGAGCACTGAGTGTTATTTTACCTAAGCAACAAGACAATGTTATTTTAATTGTATTTGGTTCATTTTTTACAGTAGCAGATGCTATTAATTATTTTAAAAAATAGAGAGGATATCGGTGAACTCAAGTTTTATAAATCGCTTAGTTGGAACAAGTATTGTGGTGATCGCAGCTATTGTGTTTATCCCAAACATACTTGATGGCGAAAAAGTGCATTACAAGGAAGGCTTTAAAGCGATCCCAGAGCGACCTGAGTTCAAAACGATTGACTTGCAAGACTCAATTAATGATCAAGTAGCTATAGCTGAGCCGTTAAAGCAAGATAACATTGAAGATATTTCTCCTGATGATGACGTTTTAGAGCAAGACGATACTATTTCACAAAGCAACTTTGCTAGCGAAGAGAAAATAGTTGAAGCGTCAGTTATACCTAAAGCTACAAAAACTGATATTGCTGAACCGCAAGTTGCTAAAGCGAAAGAAGAGAATAAGGTTCCCGAAAAAGTAGTTAAAGAGGCACCTAAGCCTATTACGCCGCGTAAAAGTGATGAAAACCTAACTGATATGGCCTATGTGGTGCAGTTAGGTAGTTTTTCTCATGCTGCAAATGTTAAAGCATTACAGGCTAAATTAACTTCAAAAGGGTTTAATACGTTTACTAAACCTATAAAAACACCTAACGGAACGCTAACAAAAGTATTTGTTGGCCCGTCACTTGATAAAACTGAGTTGGAAAAGCAGTTACCAGAGCTTAAAAAGCTTACTAAGCTTAACGGTAAAATAACCCAATACGAAGTAACTAACTAATTAAAAAGGCCTTAAACAACAAGGCCTTTTTCTTTGATGTTACACAATTACTTAGGCCAATTTATTAACCGTCAAAATGTTAATTAAATGTTTCAGGCTGGCTGCGGTTATCTCCCGTTTAAACTTGCATACTGAGGATGTTTGGGTATAGAATGCGCCCCAAAATAGCGACTAATTGGTTATTATGATCTGGGTTGATTACGCCATTCTTGGCATCATTGCACTGTCTACCATCATCGGTTTAATACGCGGCTTTGTAAAAGAAGCTATGTCATTAGCGGTATGGGCAGGCGCGTTTATCATCTCAAGTTTATTTTACCAATATTTAGCTTCCTTCCTAACAAGCATTTCTGAACCCCTTTTAAGAAATGCGGCGGCCATTGCCATACTCTTCTTTGCGACGCTCCTGTTAGGCGGTTTACTAAACTATATTTTAGGTCAGCTTGTACTTCGTACTGGCTTATCGGGTACTGACCGTGTCTTTGGCATAGTGTTTGGTGCTCTACGAGGCGTGTTGGTCGTGAGCGCGTTACTCTTCTTTCTTGATGCTTTTACTGGTGCACCTAATACGCACTGGTGGGGTAATTCTATTTTGATTCCAGAATTTGGCTTTGTTGTTGAATGGTTTTTTTCGTACCTTGAAAACAACTCCAGCTTTTTAAATTCAGTAAACCGTTAATCGGCGAGGATAAATTACATGTGTGGTATCGTTGGAATAGTCGGAACGTCTCCTGTGAATCAGGCGATATATGATGGCTTAACTGTTTTGCAGCATCGTGGGCAAGACGCCGCGGGAATAATTACCATTGAAAATAATACGTTTAGCTTACGTAAAGCAAACGGCCTAGTGAAAGATGTATTTCACACACGTCACATGAAACGACTACAAGGTACCATTGGTATTGGCCATGTACGTTATCCAACAGCAGGCTCTTCTAGTTCATCTGAGGCACAGCCTTTTTATGTAAACTCACCATTTGGTATCGCCCTTGCGCATAATGGAAACCTTACAAATGCTGAAGAACTAAAAGAACAGTTATTTTCAGAAGCACGTCGACATGTTAATACAACGTCTGACTCTGAGATATTGCTGAATATTATGGCGCATGAGCTTAGTCGCTCAGACAAGTTGCATCTGGACCCTGAAGATGTGTTTACAGCCGTTGCTGAGGTAAACAAAAAAGTAACGGGTGGCTATGCAGCCATTGCCATGATTATTGGTCACGGTGTTGTAGCGTTTCGTGATCCTAACGGTATTCGCCCTCTTGTTTTTGGTAAACGCGAGACTGAAAAAGGCACAGAGTACATGTTTGCCTCAGAGAGTGTGGCACTAAAACCTGATGGCTTTGAGTTTATTCGCGATGTAGCCCCAGGTGAAGCTATTTTTGTGACTGAAGATGGACAGTTCCACTCATTAAATTGTGCAGATAAAGTGTCTTACTCGCCTTGTATTTTTGAATTTGTTTATTTTGCTCGTCCAGACTCAACAATAGACAGAATGTCGGTTTATGCAACACGCGTAAACATGGGTACCAAACTTGGTGAGAAAATAGCACGTGAGTGGGCGGATAAAGACATTGATGTTGTCATTCCTATTCCAGAAACTTCGTGCGATGTCGCGCTTGAAATTGCTCGCGTTCTTGATTTACCGTACCGCCAAGGCTTTGTTAAAAACCGTTACATTGGCCGTACGTTCATTATGCCTGGTCAAGAAATGCGTAAAAAGTCAGTGCGTCAAAAGCTAAACGCAATTGATCGTGAATTTAAAGGTAAAAATGTATTACTTGTTGATGATTCAATAGTGCGCGGTACCACATCAGCGCAAATTGTGGAAATGGCGCGAGAGTCTGGTGCTAAAAATGTATACTTTGCCTCAGCAGCTCCTGAAATACGCTTTCCAAATGTTTATGGTATAGATATGCCATCGGCAGCTGAACTTATTGCTCATGGCCGTGAGGTTGAAGATATAAACGCAAGTATTGGTTCTGACGGATTGATTTTTCAGTCATTAACAGATTTAATGGCCGCTGTAAGCCAAGAAAATCCAGAAATAACTCAATTTGAAACTTCTGTGTTTGACGGGCAATATATAACAGGCGACATAGATCAAAACTATTTAAACCGAATAGATAAACTGAGGAACGATACAGCTAAAAGCACACGCGAGACCGCGATGTCATCAGGGTTAGAAATACATAACCAAGAAGAAAACGAGACTGATTAATACTTTCGAGTATTTTAATTTTAGAAAAGGAGCTAATTAGCTCCTTTTTTGTTGGTTGAATATTACTTAATCGAGTTACTTAAAATTTATTATGTGAACATGGGGCTTACAATGCCATTTGTCCAAAGAATCGCAGTGGCAGCTAATATGATGACTAATAATATTAGCCCACAGGTAACGACCGAGCTTGCATAAATAAAACCACGTTCTTCAGGTATGTGCATGAGTATAGGTACTCCGGTATAAAGTAAATAAACCGAGTAGGCTAGTGCAACAATACCAGCACATACAACAAACCAAAGCACAGGCCAAAAAGCGGCAAGCGCAGACATAAATACCGGTGTTGCTGTGTAAGCCGCTAGTTCAAGCGTTTGAGTAAAGGTGGGTTTAGATCCAAAAGTAACGGCCATCCAATGGGCTAAATAGGCAAGTGCAAATACACCTATAATTAAAGCTACATACATGGCTATAGCTATTAATAGCGCGCTCTCATGTGTTAAAAATACTAGACCACCAGTGCCAATGCTCCAGCCCAAGTAAACAGACGAGTAATACCCCATTATTGATGGAAACAAAGCAATGAGTAAAATATGTGACAAGCTGTAGGTCAAGCTTTCGTGTCGGTTATCAATTGTTTGCCACTCTTCAAGTGGGTGAGCGTATATGCCCCATAGGTGGTTTAATATCATAGTGTGTACTCCGTTTAGGAAGGTATTATTGTTTTTGTTATGGTGTGTTTTTTATACAGTTCATTTACAGTTATGGGCCACATAGTGTACAAAGTCAAGTTAACTAATTTTTAACAAATAAATGAAGCTGGCTTTGATTTAATCAAACCGTGAATTCGTGTTAAAATACAGGTTCTTTAATTTTAATTAGTAACGAGCATCAAACGTGTCACATAGCCAGCTGTTAGAGCCTATTCATGATTTTTTATTGTGCAAAACACCGACTCAGTGGGTAGATAAAGCAATCAAAAAAGAAAATCTGTCAGTTATTTTAATAGATCACTTAATTTGTGAGCTTAATGATAATATGTGCATATATAAATTCAGTGAGTAATTGCTATGTCAGACGATAAATTATCTGGTAACGTATATTTATACCAGCGCTTTAGTTCTCAAGCCCAAGAAGGGAACAGCTCTTTGTATAGACAGGGGGAGGCACAAAGAGAGTGGTTACGTAGTCACCCGAACTGCGTGGTGGTTGAGCTTGAAGGTAAGCCTCTCATTGATGCAGGTGTATCAGCATTTTCGGGCAAGCATTTAAGTTCGGGTTCTTTGGGGAGGCTTGTTGCTGCGATAGAGTCAAAGGTAGTTCCTAAAGGCTCGATTATTCTTGTTGAGCACTTTTCTAGATTGTCTCGAATGACGATTACTGAAACGGAAAAGTTACTTGATAAAATTTGGGATCATGATGTTTCTATTGTAACAGCAAGAGACCAAAGTGTTTACTCCCCAAGTAAGCGTAATGACTTAGCAACACGTATGCGTTTAATTGTTGAGATTGATAAGGCTCATTCAGATTCTAAATGGCGTTCAGAAAAAGTAAAAAGCTCTTGGAGTCGACGAGAATATAACGCCAAAGAAAATAAAATCCCCCCTAAGATGCGGATGCCTTTTTGGCTAGACCAAAAAGGCAAGTTAAATGAATACGCGGATGTAGTGCGAGATATTTTTAAATTGCATGCTGAAGGACTTGGTCAAGTTTTGATTGAAAGAGCACTGAGAAAAAAATACGGTAAAATAAAGCCACTGAAAAATATCAATCCGACAAAAATTATCAGAATAATTCAAAACCCTAAGTGCATAGGTTTAGTTTACAATGAGAAGCTTTACGAATCGGTTGTAAGTGATAAAGATTTTTATAATTCTCAGCGGATATGTAAAGAACGACTGTTTACGAGCGTTAGACCTGACAGGAAGTGGCCCTTACATGGCTTGGTTAAGTGTGGGCATTGTGGTTCAGGTATGAGTATCCAACAATCAGCAGAGTCATTACCGTTGCTTCGATGTAGTAGAAAGCAGAGATCAGGGGGAGAAAGTTGTGATGCACCGACAACATTTCCTTATGTTGTAGCTTATCATTTCTTTTTTGCTTATGTTGAGCCCTTGATACTTGCTAAAATTAGTGGTGCAAAACGAAGCTCTACCAGTCATGAGAAAAAAGCGAAACTAACTTATGAATTAAAAGGGCTTCAAACAAAATTGGCTGACCTGAAAGATCATTATAAAAATAGTGAAAAAAAATCAGGAACAATATTTGGTTTGATGGAAGAGTTAGATGATGAAATAAATGATATTATTAGTCAGCTAGCTGAAATACAAGCCGAAATTGAAACAAAACTTAATGTAGCTTCAATATCTAAAAAAATAGTCGATCTATCACAAACCGACCCTTTAAATTATAATCTCGAATTAAATCGGATAGGCAATAAGATAATTTTAAAAAACAAGGAATTATCTTTTAGCTTAGAAGAGGATAACGTTGTAGCTAGGTTCAAATTTAGCCAATATGATCGAAAACGTAAAGCCTACCAATGTGTTTTTTATGGTTCAAAAGAGTATTATAGAGAAAGTGAATATGTCACTGAGGTGCGCACATCTGATTGGGATATTGATAGGTTAATGTACCCTCACAAAAGCAGGGGATCTACTGTTGAAAATGCAGCTCGCCTCATGTATTACCTTAAGATACATTCAGAAAGTGGCTATTTAGATATATTATTAAAAGATGATTAGTAATGAACTCAAATGAAATAGACAAACTATTAGAACCAATAAATAATTTTTTGCAGTGTAATACACCTAAGAAATGGGTTGAAAAAGCAAAAAAACATGAGAATCTCGACATAGTACTTTTAGACCACCTCGTGTGTGAATTAAAAGCAGCTCAATCAGCAATGTTTCTAATTCGTAAGTATGCCGTTGATAAAAATAGTGGTGATGCGTTACTTGAGTGGTTAAAACCTTTTGAATCTCTGATATACAAAAGAGAAGGGGACTGGCGCGACCTTAGCGATAAGAATAAACTATCTAAGTCAATGATCCAAAAATCAGATACTCTCTATGGCCAAGACTTAATTAATAAAATGGTGATGCTAATAAAAGAAGAGCTCCATCATTTTTATCAAGTACTCGAAATTATGGATGAATATGATGTTGAATATAGAAGCATCACTCCCTGTCGTTATGCTAAAGGCATGTTACGACATGTCAAATCGTATGAGCCAGATGCTTTAGTCGATAAACTCATTATTGGTGCTTATATTGAGGCACGCTCATGTGAGCGTTTTGCAAAACTGGCACCGCATGTAGATAAACGCTTAGGTGACTTTTACATATCGTTATTGCGTTCAGAAGCGCGTCATTATCAAGATTACTTGCTCCTTGCTCAAGACATTGCTGATTTTGATATTACCGAGCGAATCAAATTTTTTGGTGGCATAGAAGCTGAGCTAATTTTATCATCAGATAAAGACTTCAAGTTTCATAGTGGTGTGCCTACACTTTCATAATGGTTTAACCTGCGAAGTTAGCGTTTCACCATCTAAGTTTAAGAAAGCTTTCATTAAGAGTTGTATCTTATTAATAAAAAAACATGGGTTTATAAGCCCATGTTTAATAAAATAATTAATCTATAGTAGTAAGTCTCCGATTACTCTACCACCAATAAGATTGTTCGACTATTTGATAAAAGCCCGTTAAATCACGTTCGTTCATTTTCAGGCGGTTAGCAAGCATTTTTCGACCCTCTCGATCTAAAAAGCTAGAAATCATAAGTGCTTCGCGGTTGGTTTTAGCTTTTTCAAAGTAGCTTAACTTATCAGTGATATAATGCTCATCTAAGCCCTTGTCTTCTTCCAATACAGCTTTGACTTGGCGGGTAACATGTAACTTCATTAAATTGCTTTCCTTAGCATTTAGCGGATAAAAAAAGTGTTATTAAAACAACACCATTGTTTGAATCTCTGATTATAGCCGATTTTTTTAACTCGGAACCTGAGAGGTTAAATAATTTTTAATTTTATTTGTTATGTTACTTCATGAAATTTAATTTAATCGCTAAGGCAATAACTCTAAATGCGTGGGGTTACCTTAAACATAGTATTCTTTTCCAGAAGAGCGATTTTTCTTCTTAAGTCAGATACCCCCAGAGTTTTAGCTAGTGTCAGTTCCTTTTTTATAAATAACAGGCTTTGCTGAGCAGAGCTGAGTCTATTAAGGGCTGTCTTGTACTCAATTTGGGTTTGTTCCAATTTATTCTTTACCTCACTTAAGTCGTTTTTAAGGTTTTTAAATTCACTATAATGCTGGTGTGTAGCTTTACTATTTTTTATACCTCGTGTAAATCCGTATTTTTTTGCCACTTTTTCGTAAAACTCCGTTTGTAATTCGCTAAGTCTGCCTCGAGCTCCACCAATAATAGCTCGGCTATTTAACTTTGATTCTATTTTGGGTACCATTAAATAGTGACCGTGCGCGCCCGATTCATCGTAATGTATTGATAAACAAAGGATATTTTTGTAATCTCCTCCATGTAATTTAACTAGCCAGTGTGCAGCATCAGTGAAATATGCTATTTGCTGTTTTTTTGTCAATTTATTCATATGATCTGGAGAGCCTGTGATAATAGCTTCATGAGCTAGTACAGCATTCTTGCGCACTTTTATACCCTCTAAAGCACTCTCAAACCGACTCATACAGGCTTCAATAGTGTTTAACCCTTTTGCTTGGATATTATAATGAGATAGCTCAGTGTTTACGTTTGGAGGGTTTACCAGTCGCAAATTATGAGCAAGGGCAGCACGTAACTGTCTTTGCAAATTAATTTTTTTTATCCTGAAGATAGCTTTATTGTTGCTTGTATCAATCATTGCCTAATCCTTAGCCATTTTTTTAAATGTGGATGCATCTTCAAAGTTGTCTATAGACAACTT
>NZ_PNDV01000009.1:0-26264 GCF_005930865.1 Pseudoalteromonas sp. S554
AACTGAGCTAGTGCCGCATTATGGTTAGTCAGTAATTTTCCGTTGGTGCGCGACAAGTCGCGTTCAACATTCCGGCAACTGGCTAGTGCCGCATAATCGCTCGCTCAAGCGCACTAACCCCGCAGGGGTTATCGTCTTGAGCGGGGCAGGATTCTACAATAATACGATGTGTTTGCAAGTGTTTTTTACAAATTAAAGAATTTTTCTCTGTATACCTTCAATTCCATAATCGAATCTTTAATGTCGTCTAAGGCAAGGTGAGAGCCTTTTTTATTCACTTGAGCGAGCACTTCTGGTTTCCAACGTCTAGCAAGTTCTTTAATCGTACTTACATCAAGGTTGCGGTAATGGAAAAAATCTTCGAGTTCACGCATATATTTATTCATAAAGCGTCTGTCTTGCCCAATTGAGTTACCGCACATTGGGGATGCACCGGCTGGCACCCATTGCTTTAAAAACTCTAATGTTTGCGCTACCGCATACTCTTCATCAAACGTACTTGCTTTACAACGCGCAGTTAAGCCTGATTTACCGTGCTGAGTAGTACACCACTCATCCATACCATTAAGTAATTCATCGCTTTGATGAATAGCAATAGTTGGCCCCTCGGCTAATATATTAAGGTCTGCATCAGTGACAACAGTTGCAATTTCAAGTATTTTATCGGTCGCAGGTTCAAGTCCGGTCATTTCCAGATCGAGCCAAATTAAGTTTGATTTATTAATAGTCATAATTACCTTAAACGGTGCTTTTCTTTAGATCCAACGCATTTCGATATATCATATTAGCATCAACCGTCGAGCTAAAGCTTTTTTTATACCAACTCGGTTAAGTATTATTGCGAATTGGTATTATGTTCAGAGCCGACATTTAAACAAGGTTATAGGCCAAACGTGGCAAAACAGAAAAAATTAAGTAAAGGCCAATCGCGTCAGATCAAGGCCAATCATCAAAAGCGTATTAACAGCGCAGGTTCAAAACCAGCTAAAAAAGGTGCCCAAGAGTGGCAGGCAGATAATTTAGGTCAGGTTGAAAGCGCCATTGTAATCAGTCGATTTGGTCAGCACGCTGATGTTGAAACGCAAAATGGAGACGTGCTTCGCTGTAATATACGCCGAACTGTATCTAATTTAGTATGTGGCGACGAAGTATTATTTCGTCGCGCTAAAGTAAGTGAAGGCGATTTAGCCGGAGTTATTGAAGCAACACAAGAGCGTCGCTCGCAACTTACTCGCCCCGATTTTTACGATGGGGTAAAAGTAATTGCTGCAAATATTGATCAAATACTTATGGTTTCTGCTGTATTACCTGAGTTTACCCCTAGCATTATTGATCGCTATTTAATTGCCTGTGAAGACATGGGTATTGAGCCTATTTTAATCCTCAACAAAATCGATTTAATCGACGAAGCCGGCCTAAAAGATATTCAAAACGTGCTCGATATTTATCGCAAATTAAATTATCGCGTACTGCTTGTCAGCAATATAACCGGTGAAGGAATTGATGAACTTAAAAACATGCTTGTTGGTAAAAATAATATTTTTGTAGGTCAAAGTGGCGTGGGTAAATCAACCCTAGTAAATACTGTACTGCCAAATGCCGAAATATTAACGAAAGAGGTATCCGAAAACAGTGGCTTAGGCCAACACACCACAACGGTATCACGCCTTCATCACTTACCCACTGGCGGTAACTTAATTGACTCGCCGGGTATTCGTGAATTTGGGTTGTGGCATTTAGACGTTGAGCGTGTGACTTGGTGCTTTAAAGAATTTAGAGAATTTATAGGTGGATGCCGCTTTAGAGACTGCAAACACTTAAATGACCCGGGCTGTATAATTAAAGAAGCCGTAGCCAATGGCGACATTTCGCAACTACGCTTTGACAGCTACCACCGAATTTTAGAATCAATGGCCGATGGCCGTGCCGGCGCTCGTGCGCCGCGTGTATAATTAAGGAAAAATACCGTGAGCTTAGACAAATTTAAAATCGCAATGCAGTACGCAATGCCAAAACACTTTATTTCGCGCGTTGTGGGTAAATTAGCAGCTGCAAAAGCCGGTGCGTTAACAACAACGCTTATTAAACTGTTTATCAAGCAATATAAAATAGATATGAGTGAGGCTAAATATTCAGACCCGTCTCATTACAAAACATTTAACGAGTTTTTTACTCGTCCACTCAAAGACGGCGTTCGTCCAATGGTTGAAGACGCTGATACAATAATTCATCCAGTAGATGGTGCAATTAGCCAGCTAGGCGACATAGTTGATGGGCAGCTTATTCAAGCCAAAGGCCACGACTATAGCTTGCAGGCACTTCTGGGTGGGTCTGAGGACGATACTACTGCGTTTTTAGGTGGTAAATTTGCAACTATTTATTTAGCACCAAAAGATTACCACCGTATTCATATGCCTATTGATGGCACATTAAGCAAAATGATTTACGTACCGGGCGATTTATTTTCGGTAAATCCGCTTACAGCGCAGAATGTTCCCAACTTATTTGCGCGTAACGAGCGTGTAGTGGCTATTTTTGAAACGGAAGTAGGTCCACTCGCTATGGTATTGGTAGGCGCAACTATTGTCGCTAGCATAGAAACTGTTTGGGCCGGTACTGTTACTCCACCAGCAGGTAGTGATGTATTTAGTTGGAATTACCCGACCAGCGGTGAAAACGCAATCACACTTAAGAAAGGCGAGGAGATGGGTCGCTTTAAATTAGGCTCAACGGTAGTGCTTGCATGGGGTGCTAATAAAGCAAACATACTAGACGATCAACTACCAGAAGTGGTTACTCGCTTAGGGACTGCGTTTGCAAAAATTAAAGGAAGTGAAGAGCTATAAGTTTTTAGTTTTTAGTTAAAGATTAAAAGCACCGCGTTTATGACAAATGCGGTGCTTTTTTATTGGTAGACGAAGAGCTTGCTCATGTTAGAAGCGCAGCTTCTCATGGCTTAATCCCAAGTTTAGCCCCGCGAATTACCTCTTATTTTATCCACCACACTCTTTACAGTTTAAATCTTTAACTACTTTAAAATGTTGCTGCTTTAAACTCAGCGCATCAAAGGTAATAAATGCACTCCCCTCAACATGCCCGAGTAAAAAATTAAGCGTAAGTTGTGCCTGCATAGAACCAACAATCCCTAATAAAGGGCTTATTACCCCCGCATTACTACAATTAATAGCGGGTGCTTCACTCGTTTTTGGAAATATACAGCCGTAGCAAGGGCTTTGAGTCTGTGTAAAATCAAAGCCCATTAACTGCCCGCTTGTCGCGATAGCAGCGCCAGCTATTAAACGCGTTTTATTCGCTAAGCAATACCGGTTAACTGCATAGCGCGTGGTAAAATTATCTGAGCAATCAAGTACTACATCGGCATTGCTTAAAAGCTCAGCGCAATTCTCGTCATCAAGCTTTTTGCTCTGCGTTACTATATTTATTTGATTATTGAGGCTCGTTAACACTTTACCAGCGGCCGCTACCTTGCTTTGCCCTAAATGATTAACTTTATAAAGCACTTGGCGCTGTAGGTTTGAAAGTTCAACGGCATCATCGTCTATTAAAATAATCGAACCAATACCCGCCGCCGCTAAATACAAAAGTGCTGGACTGCCTAAACCGCCTGCACCGACTACAGCAACAGTGGCAGACTTTAGTGCTAACTGCCCTTCTAGCCCCACTTCTTTTAATAATAAGTGGCGGCTATAACGCAGGGTTTCTTTATCGCTGAGCTTATCCATTTGGCTGGTTTATAGCGCTTTGTAGCGAGCTAATAGCTGCAATATAGTCATCCGCTTCACTAATGGCCCTTACTACCGCAACACTACCGACGCCTGTATTAGCAACTTCATTTGCGCGGGTTAAATCTATTCCGCCAATGGCAACCGTTGGGTAACTTTGCATTAATGGTACACACTTTTTAAGTTTATCGAGCCCTTGTATTTGCCCTGTCATATCTTTGGTCGTGGTAGGATAAATTGCACCAAATGCCATATAACTTGGTCGGTAATTATGCGCACGCAGCATTTCATAAAAACCATGAGTCGAAAGCCCAAGCCTTAAACCCGCCTCTTTAATGGCGGCTAAATTAGCAATTTCTAAGTCTTCTTGGCCTAAATGCACGCCATAAGCACCGTGCTTTATTGCTAACTGCCAGTAATCATTTATAAATACGTGAGCGCGGTACTTTTTACCCAGTTCAACAGCCTGTTTTATGAGTTCATCAAGCTCAGTCTCAGTTTTATTTTTAACACGTAATTGCGCTGTTTTGATCCCTTGCTGTAAGCACTTTTCTAGCCAGTCATTACTATCAACAATCGCGTACAAGCCTAATTGTTTACTTTCACAAGGTGCAAAATCAGCGGCCATATTAAACTCAAGCGGCACATCAAAATCAAGTTCATCACCAAGCCAGCTACCTGGCTCTATAACTTGAGGATAGTCATCTAAATGTGTAGGAAATGATGTTTGCGCTACAGGCCCTATTCCTTCACCGTATCTAACCGACTGCTTTAAACCTTGGTTTATATAAGCTTTGGCTAAAATAAAGGCATCTTTTAGTGGGTAATCTTTTGCTAAACACGCTGCAATAACCGACGCCATACTGCACCCCGTACCATGGTTGTGTGGGGTTTGAATTTTTTTATTACCTAGCCAATATTCTTCATTATTTTGTATGCAGTAATCAATACAGTAACCACTAGGGAAATCCCAATGCCCACCTTTAATAACCACTGACTTTGCTCCCCAACTTAGCAGTTTATTTGCAGCGTCTTTAACGGCGCTTGGGCCAATTAAATATACGCCGGTTAATAATTGAGTCTCGTGCGTGTTAGGTGTTATTACATCCACCAGCGGCAATAAGCACTCTTTAATAGCGCTTACGGTATCTTCTTCGGTTAATACATCACCGCTTGAGGCAATAGCAACGGGGTCGTAAACAATCACTGGTGGAACTGGCCATTTAGCTTTGTAGTGGCTTATGTGTTCACTGATTAATTGAATTTGCTGCACATTTGCTAACATGCCAATTTTAATTACTTTGGCCTTCATGTCTTTTTCAAGTGCCAAAAGCTGTGATTCAATAATATCGGTAGACACCGCATTAATAGTTTCTACACCTAAACTATTTTGCGCCGTAAGCGCGGTAATTGCGGTACAGCCATGTACACCAAAACTTTGCATCGCCTTTATATCGGCTTGAATACCTGCGCCACCGCCAGAATCAGATCCGGCAATTGTCCACACTACGTTATTCATATATTTTATTTCCTTACTGCTGATGCCAAAACGGCATGCCCATTGTAGGAGTTGAGGGTGCTGCGAGGTCTTTTTCGGGCATTGCTTTAGCGTTATAAGCAAAGCGCCCTGCCTCAACCGCCGCCTTAAATGCAAGGCTCATAGTTTTTGAGCAACCCGCCCCAGCAATGGCTGAATTTAATAATACAGCATCATACCCTAATTCAAGCGCTTGGCAGGCATGCGACGGTAGACCTAACCCTGCATCCACGATAAGTGTTGTATTTGGTAAGCGCTCACGAATCGTTTTTAAATTGTAACTATTTAACAAGCCTTTTCCTGTGCCTATTGGTGCCCCCCATGGCATAAGCACTTCGCATCCTAGGTCATTTAAACGCTGACAAAGCACTAAATCATCGGTGCAATAAGGCAGTACTTTAAACCCATCGTTAATTAGTATTTCTGTGGCTTCAAGCAAAGCAAATGGATCAGGTTGCAAGTTATAGTCATCACCTATCAGCTCAAGCTTAATCCAATCGGTAGCAAATACTTCACGACACATTTGAGCAAGGGTTACCGCTTCTTTTACGCTGTGACACCCGGCCGTATTGGGCAATATTTTTAAACCCGTATTTTTTATCAATTGCCAAAAGTCATCACCTGCTTCTGCACTTTGCTGGCGCCTTAGTGATACCGTGACAACCCCCGCTCCGGATGCTTCAATTGATTGCGTCATAATATCTGGCGATGGATACAAAGCAGTGCCAATTAGTAATCGGCTATTAATTGCTTCACCATAAATATTTAACGTGTCTTTTACTTGCATGCGCCTACCCACCTTGAATGGGCGATAACAATTCAATGCTATCCCCTTCATTTATAACAAAACCGTTATGCTGACTTTTTGGTATAAATACGCCATTAACAGCCACCGCATAAGGGGCAATTGCTCCATATTCTTTCAATATCTCAAGTAACGCATGAGAGGTTAAATCTAAAAGCTCACCGTTTAACGTAATCTTCATTTAATTCTCACCTATGTACGATAGCGCTTGTGCAACAAGAACAGGGGCTAACATATAGCCATGACGATATAAGCCATTAATGCTAATAACATTTCCTGATTTTTTCACTTGTGGTCTGTTATCACTAAACGCAGGCCGAAGCCCTGTTTGAACCCCTAATAAACGCCCTTCTGCAAACCCACTATGCACCGTGTAAGCTGCCGACAATAGTTCTAGTGTTGAACGTACAGTGGCTGGGCCGCTGTCTTGCGATTCAATTTCAGTTGCACCAATGACATATTCATTATTAGGTTTTGGTGCAATATAAATAGGATATCGCGGATGCATTAATCGCACTGGACGCGTTAAATTAACTTCTGGCGCATAAAGTCGCGCAACCTCACCTCTTACGCCACGAAGCAGTTGCTCCTTTTTTGCGCCAAGCCCTCTGCAATCAATAATAAAATCAAACGGGCGATTATTAATTTCACCATTTTTAATAGTTACCCGCTGATTAAACACAAACTTTACTTTTCGCCTGTTAAGCATGCTATAGCTTGCTTTATAAAAGGCTTGGTTATCTATTTGCCCTTCACAGGGTAAAAACACACCTTGGCTAAAACGATTCGCAAGCTCTGGCTCTAACTGCGCTATTTTCTGAGCATTTAAGGCCTCAGTATTGTGCCCAGCTATGGGTTTTATTCGCTGGGTAAAGCTTTGCAGGTCGCCTTTATCTTGCTGATGTGCAACCACTAATGTGCCTTGCTGCTGAAAAAACACATCGTGTTCAAGCTCTTCTATTATTTGTGGCCAGCGATTAATCGAATCCAATCCCATTTGCGCTAAATCGGCTTCACACAATACCGACTCAGCCAATGGCGCAAGCATAGCTGCTGCAACTTTGCCTGCGCTATTGAGAGCATGTTCATCATCGGCCTCAAACACGCTCACATTGTGCTGCTTACTTAGCTCAAGTGCAGCAAGCCTTCCTGCTAAACCAAATCCAACAATGGCAATATGGTACTGCATAAAAAATCCTTCATTGGCTGGCCGCGAGTCACAAACTACATGCAATCTTGTGCTAAGGTAGCCACCTCATTGCACGTAGATAGATATCCGCAGCCTAAGGTCGAGTTATATCGCTTTGTGATAAATTTCAGAGCCCGTTTGCTTAAACTCCTCTGATTTAGCTTTCATTTGCGCTTCTACATCAATCATTTTAATTTCAATAGCCTCACCCGCGTTATTGGGATCAATACCACGCTCTTCTAGATCGTTAGCGTAATCACGTACCTCTTGGCTGATTTTCATAGAGCAAAATTTAGGGCCACACATAGAGCAAAAATGAGCTACTTTGCCCGACTCTTGTGGCAGTGTTTCGTCGTGGTATTCGCGGGCACGTTCAGGGTCTAAACCAATATTAAATTGGTCATGCCATCTAAACTCAAAACGCGCTTTTGACAAGGCATTATCGCGCTCTTGCGCGCCTGGGTGTCCTTTAGCTAAATCCGCGGCATGCGCTGCAATTTTGTAGGTAATTAAACCTTCTTTAACGTCTTCTTTATTTGGTAAGCCTAAATGTTCTTTTGGCGTTACATAACACAACATAGCACAGCCATACCACGCTATTTGTGCCGCTCCAATACCCGATGTAATGTGGTCGTACCCTGGTGCAATATCGGTTGTTAGTGGGCCTAGGGTATAAAATGGCGCTTCGCCACAATGTGCTAGTTGCTCATCCATGTTGGCTTTAATCATGTGCATTGGCACATGCCCTGGACCTTCAATAAATACTTGTACGTCATGCTTCCATGCTATTTGTGTTAGCTCGCCTAATGTACGTAACTCACTAAATTGTGCTTCATCGTTTGCATCAGCAATAGAGCCTGGGCGAAGGCCATCGCCTAATGAAAAACACACATCGTATTGTTTTAAAATTTCACAAATATCTTCAAAGTGCGTGTATAAAAAGTTCTCTTTATGGTGCGCTAAACACCATTTGGCCATAATAGAGCCACCGCGCGATACAATACCTGTAACACGTTTTGCCGTCATAGGGACGTAGCGTAAAAGCACACCGGCATGAATAGTAAAGTAGTCGACACCCTGCTCTGCTTGTTCAATTAACGTATCGCGAAATATCTCCCACGTTAAGTCTTCAGCAACACCGTTTACTTTTTCAAGGGCCTGATAAATGGGCACTGTGCCAATGGGTACAGGCGAGTTGCGCACTACCCACTCACGCGTTTCGTGAATATAACGCCCAGTTGATAAATCCATTACGGTATCGGCGCCCCAACGAGTTGACCACACCATTTTTTCTACTTCTTCTTCAATAGAAGAGGTAACCGATGAGTTACCAATATTGGCATTAACTTTAACTAAAAAGTTACGGCCAACAATCATTGGTTCGGTTTCTGGATGGTTGATATTGTTAGGTAAAATTGCGCGGCCGCGTGCTATTTCGTCACGTACAAATTCAGGGGTTATAAAATCGGGAATACTCGCGCCAAACGACTCACCCTTATGCTGCGCAGCTAATAACTCTTCGCGAATCTTTGCACGCCCCATATTTTCTCGCACTGCAACGTATTCCATCTCTGGCGTTACAATACCTTGGCGGGCGTAATGCATTTGTGTGACATTTTTGCCCGCTTTACCACGGCGAATTTTTGGTAGGTGATCAAATCGAATATGATCAAGTCCATCATCAGCCATACGCTGCTGTGCAAACTGCGAGGTGACCGAATCGAGTACTTCTGTATCGTTGCGCCCTGCAATCCATTGCTCACGAAATTTTGGTAACCCTTTGCGTACATCTAATTCAAAATTTGGGTCAGTGTACGGGCCCGATGTATCGTAAACACGAAGGGGCTCATTAGATTCATACACCGGATTTTCGTCGGTGCCACCAATAAACGTATCACTGAGTGTTATTTCGCGCATACCTACACGCACGCCTGGCTGGCTACCTTCAACGTACACTTTTTGAGAATTTGGAAATGGCTGCCCTGTTAAATTATAAATATATTCAGATGCAGCTGCGCGCGTTTCGCGACGCGATGATTTATTTGTAGTGTTTGACATGACTTACCTCATAACTAAAGGGTTGTCTTGTCAGATATTCCAAAAGGAATAGAGAAAGATCGTAAAGTAGCTTCATGCCACTTTGCAGCCTATAAAAATGGGTATCGCTTTATTGCACGCATAAAAAAAGACGCACAAGCGTCCCGTTTTAGGCAGCTTGTTCCCTACGCAGGTATTAACCTGATCAGGTTCACGGATCCCGCTTTCGCGATCTCAGCCTAAGCAACATACTTAGGCACTCCGACAAGTATATAAATTGTTCGTTGATTTAGTAAACAATCTTATTAAATCTGCGTTGAGTGTACGCCAGTTAAAAAAGACCCGCAAGGGGTCATTTTTTAAAACTCTAAAATTTATTTAGCAACAAATACAAACTTTTGCTCGCCTTGCATAACTAATTTTTGACCTTGCATGCTAAGCGTTGCACCTTGCTTTAACGTTTTTAAAAACTGCTGTTCAAACTTATCTGTTTTTTCGCCGCAAGATTTTCGGGTCATTCCAACTTTTTGCACACTAAGGCTACTTTCGTTAAGTTCACCCTCACCAAAAAATCGGTTACATCCTGCAAATCCATTTACTTGAAGCGCTTCTATAAAGCTAACGGAGGCCGTGTATTGTTCCTCTAAGGCTAGATCATCAATTGTAGATAACTGCCATTGTGTGTACTTTAGCTGCTCACTGGTAACGGTCCCTGTTGATGCGCAACCAACACATAAACCGATTATAAGCATCGGTATTGCTGCTAATTTCATACTGCTACTAACTCATTGTCTAATTAATGTCATAATAACAATATTTATGCGATTTATCCGTTAAATTTGCATGTTTTAAATGTAATTTTTTGTTCATAAAACGTTATATATGGAATATGAGTTAGCCTAAATCATTATTGTTGAATAGGGTTTGCATTTCGGGTGGTAAAAAAGGACGCCCTTTTTCGTTAACGGCAGTACCTATTACTTTTGCTTTAAGCATCACTTGCTGGTCGTGTTTACGTACAATAGTTTGCTCAAACGCAAACTTTAAACGACTTAGACGAACGGGCTTTACAGACACATAAAATTCATCTTCTGGCACCAATGATTGCTTGTAGTCAACTTCACTACGAATCACAACTAAATTAACTTTTTGCTTAGCAAGGAATGCAAAGTCAACACCGTTCGAAAATAGGAATTCATGGCGAGCATGTTCTAAATAATTAAAATAAACACTGTTATTAACGATCCCTTGTAAATCACATTCGTAATGACGTACTTTAAAATCAACTTTAAAAGTCATATTAGTAATCCTAGTTTTTTTACGTATAATCGCTGCGTTATAACACAGGTATAAAAATAATTACTAGGGTCAGTTTGTCTTTTAAGATTAAGACTAAAAGGTCAACAGACCCCAGCATAAGCCCCTAAAATGGAGTTAAGTAACAAAATGAACTTACGTTTGTCTTTAATCACTGCCGCACTTTTGCCGCTAATGAGCGCCCCTTTTTCAGCTAATGCTGATGATAGCGACATAGAAAAAATAGTGGTCACCGGTGACTTTCAACGAGAAACTATTCAAACTTTAAGTGCCAGTGCAAGTTTACTCAGTGAAGAAGAAATAAGCCTACGTGGTGCAAGTTACTTAGACGAAATATTAGGCAGTGCCGCTAACGTAAACTTCACTGCGGGTGCGTCCCGTGGGCGTTTTATACAAATTCGTGGCGTGGGTTTACGCTCACAATTTGTTGATCCTATTAACCCTTCGGTTGGTTTAGTTATTGATGGCATTAACTACTCTGGCCTTGGTGGCAGTTCATTATTATTTGATATTGACCAAGTAGAAATTTACCGTGGACCTCAAGGAACACGCTTTGGTGCAGACGGCATGGCCGGTATGATCCAAATGCAATCAGCTAAAGCAACTAGCGATCCGAGTTTAAAACTGCACTTAGGTGCTGGCACATACAACAGCCATGAGGCAGGCCTTGCAGCAAGCACTGGTTTGACCGACGATACAACGGCTCGTGTTAGTTACTTTCGCAGAAAATCTGACGGCTACGTAGACAACTTATACCTGAACGAGTCAACACAAAATCAAGACGAGCAAGTTGCACGCTTTAAGTTAAACTCTCAGCTTACTGAAAACCTAAACACTGAGTTAAATTTTCATTATATTGATATAAACAATGGTTACGATGCCTTTACGCTCGACAACAGCCGCGACAGCGTTGCGGATGAACCAGGTCAAGATAACCAAAAAAGTTACGCGGTAGGTATTGCTAACACTTACACGGGTTTCGATAAATTTGATGTAAGCCTTAATGTTTCAGCAATCGATAGCGAGTTACTTTACAGCTACGATGAAGACTGGGTTTGTAATGATATTAACGAGCCGCAACTTTGTGCTGCAGGCTTACACCCTTGGGGTTACAGCTCTACTGATATTTACAATCGCGATCGCGATGATCAATCAGCTAACTTACAGTTTAACGATAAAACCGGTAACTGGGTTGCGGGTCTTTATTATCAAAACCGCGATGTTGATTTAGAGCGCCAATACACATGGCTTGCAAGCCCATTTGCCTCTACCTATGAAACCAGCAATATTGCATTGTATGGGCAAGTAGCAACCCCTATTGGCCCAAAAACCACTTTAATAACAGGCCTACGTGTTGAGCAATACCAAGGTGATTACACCGACAGTAACGGTTTTATACAAGAAACCGACGATGTTATGCTCGGTGGTAAAGTCGCGCTTGAGTATCAAGTAATAGATCGCACTATGATCTACGCAAGTATTACGCGTGGTTACAAAGCCGGTGGTATTAACTCTGAAGCGCTTGCAAAAGCAAAAGATGAAGGCCTAAACCTAGACGCTAACTTTTTTCAACAGCACACCAGCTTCGACCCTGAATACTTATGGAGCGGTGAGTTTGGCGTTAAAGGATCATCACTCGATGACGCTTTAACACTTCGCCTAGCGGCATTTTATATGCACCGCGACGACATACAGTTAAAAGCATGGCAAGTTGAAGGCCAGCAGTTTACAGGCTACGTTGATAACGCAAGCTCTGGTAGTAACTACGGCCTTGAAATTGAGGGTAACTACCGACTCACCGACAACCTATTATTAACCGGTAGCGCTGGTTACTTAGACACAGAAATAGATAACTTTGTAACGCAATCTGGTTTAAACCAAGATGGCCGTGAACAAGCCCAATCGCCTAAGTACCAATATGCATTTACTGCACGCTACAATTTTACCAACGCTTTTTATGCCATGGTGGGTATTGAAGGGAAAGACGATTACTACTTCTCAGACAGCCATAACTCAAAAGCGCCTAATAGCAACTTAGTCAACTTAAGCTTTGGCTACGACGCTGACATGTGGTCAGTTCGTGCATGGGCACGCAATGTGTTTGATGAAGCTGTGCCCACGCGTGGTTTTGAGTTCGGTAACGACCCACTTGATGGCTACGAAACGCATACCTACACACAATTAGGTGAGCCAAGAGTAGCAGGTATAACGTTTACGTTAGAGCTGTAAGTTGTCAGTTGTCAGTTGTCAGTTGTCAGTTGTCAGTTAAAGATTAGAAAACACCGCGTTTAATTAAAGCGCGGTGTTTTTATTTATAGACTTCGAGCTTGCTCACGTTAGAAGCAACGCCTCTAATTACTTTAATTTAAGTACAATCGATATAATCAAACAACCTTTCAAAACCTCGCTTTAACGCGCCAGCAAGCTGTGTGCTTACAGGGCAAGTATCAGGCTCTATCTACATCAAAGGCAATTACATCTTTAATTGTGTCTTTGTTAGTTGCTAGCATTACCAGCCTATCAATCCCCAATGCTACGCCTGAACATTGCGGTAAACCATGCTCCAATGCAGCAATTAAGCGCGAATCCATCGGAACTTGTTTTAAACCGTGCGCTTCACGATACTGGTTATCTTCATCAAAGCGTTTAGCTTGTTCTGTTGCGTTGGTTAGCTCGTTAAAGCCATTCGCAAGCTCCATATTTTTATAATAGAGTTCAAAACGACCAGCGACTCGCTCATCGTGTTCACAAATTTGCGCTAATGCCGCTTGTGAGGCAGGAAAGTGATAGACAAAACAGGGTTTAGTTTGCCCAATGCTCGGTTCTACTTTCATACAAAATAACAGCTGTAGCAAGGTATCTTTATGAGTTTCGTTTTTAGCTATGTCAGCAAAGCCGTGCTCACAAGCATGCGCCTTTAGTTGATCTAAAGATGCTGTCAGTGGATCCAGGCCTAATACTTGTTTAAATGCATTCTGATAAGTAATACGCGTTGCTGGCTCCACATTAAGTACACACTGCATTAGCTCATCCATTTCATCCATCAATGCAAATTCGTCAAACCCAGGGCGATACCACTCAAGCATCGTGAACTCAGGGTTATGATGGCTGCCCGCCTCTTCATTTCTAAATGCTTTGCAAAGCTGAAAAATAGAACCTGAACCGGCCGCTAACAAGCGTTTCATTGCAAACTCGGGGGATGTTTGTAAATAAAGAGGCAAACCACTAGCATGCCCGGGGCCCATAAATGAAGTATTAAAACTTGCCAAGTGAACATCAGTGACACTAGCAGCACTTAAGCTCGGTGTTTCTACTTCCATTACATCTCGTACGTAAAAAAATTCACGAATTGTGCGTAAAATTTCTGCGCGTTGTTTTAATGTTTTTATATTTGCGCTGGGCGCCCAAAGTGTTGCTGACATATTTTCTCCAAAAAAAATCCCAGCATAGGCTGGGATTTATACCAATTCGCTTAGGCCGTGTTGCTCTTTGCGGATTGGTATTATTAAGCTACGTTAAATATTACTTAACACGGCCTACGTACTCACCACTGCGGGTGTCTACTTTAATTACTTCGCCAATTTGAACGAATAATGGAACACGAACTACTGCACCCGTGCTAAGTGTTGCTGGTTTACCACCCGTGCCCGCTGTATCACCTTTTAGGCCAGGATCTGTTTCAGTGATCTCAAGCTCTACAAAGTTTGGTGGAGTAACTGCAATTGGGCTGCCATTCCATAGTGTGATAGTACATACATCGTTTTCAACTAACCATTTGCCAGCATCGCCTAAAGCTTTCTCGTCAGCAGCAATTTGCTCAAATGTTTCGTTATTCATGAAATGCCAAAATTCACCGTCTGTATAAAGATACGCTAAGTCAGTATCCATAACATCAGCACCTTCAACCGATTCACCTGATTTAAAGGTTTTTTCAAGTACCTTGCCAGAAATAAGCTTGCGGATACGAACACGGTTAAACGCTTGGCCTTTACCAGGTTTTACCATTTCATTTTCTAAGATACTGCAAGGCTCGCCGTCCATCATAATTTTTAGGCCGCCCTTGAACTCGTTGGTGCTATAATTCGCCATCGTTTCCTCTATTTTAATTTTTTCGAGTAATCTACGTGCCAATGATACAAAGAAATGAAGCAAATTTGCATAAAAACTGGCAAAAAGAATTAGCAAATGTAGTTACCTGTCCAAAAACCTTGCTTGAAATGGTTGGTTTATCGAGCCAAGTCCATGAAAACGACCTAAAAGCTCGCAGTTTATTTCCGGTACGGGTACCAGTGCCTTTTATAAAAAAAATGCGCAAAGGTGATGCAAACGATCCTCTATTGCTACAAGTTATGCCTCGCCATCAAGAGTTTTTAAAAAAATCGGGGTTTAATAAAGATCCCTTGCTTGAGCAAGACAACTCCCAACCCGGGGTTTTACATAAGTATAAATCGCGTGTTTTAGTTATGTTTAAAACCGGTTGTGCTGTAAATTGTCGGTATTGTTTTAGACGTCATTTTCCGTATCAAGAAAACCAACTTAATAAAAAAAGCCTGCTAGATGCCCTTAGCTATATAAAATCAGATACCAATATAAACGAAGTGATCTTAAGTGGTGGCGACCCGCTTATGGCCAAAGACGATGCCATTAGCTGGTTTTTAGATGAGCTTGAAAAATTACCACAAATAAAACGTATGCGAATACACAGCCGTTTGCCTGTCGTGATACCTGCGAGAATTACCGACGAGCTATGTGCCCGCTTACAAAAATCACCGCTAAAAATTGTATTTATAAACCATATAAATCACGCCAACGAAATAGATGATGAGTTTAAAGCCGCAATGCAAAAGCTTAAGCATGCAAGCGTTATGCTATTAAACCAAGCGGTTATTTTAAAAGACGTGAACGATACGGTTGACGCACAAATAAATTTAAGTGAAGCGTTATTTGATGCCGACGTGCTGCCGTATTATTTGTATTTGCTAGATAAAGTTGAAGGCGCAAGTCACTTTGATATTAACGAAGAGCAAGCAATAAAAATAATGGCAGAGCTTTTAAAAGCTCTGCCCGGATTTTTAGTGCCTAAATTAGTAAGAGAAATAGGCGGTCAAAAAAGTAAGACCCCTATCGACCTCAAACTTATTTAGAGCGACATTTAAACGTATACGTTTATGTTATTACCAAGTGTTGCAGTCACCGATTTAGCCGGTGTTTGCGCACTTGATGATTGCGCAGCACCTTCAATTAGTGCAAGCGCAGCTGCGCCGTCTGCCTGTTGCTGTTTTTTAGCCAAAGAAGCGCTGTAAACTTCACCACTTTCGCTAGCCCCTGACATAACGGGTAAACTTGAACCTGATATATTCATATTACTAACCTGACTTTTAAATGTAATCCACGTATTATATCGGCCATGCAGTACAAAGCTTTAGGAAAACCATGGATTCTATAATTGAACAACTCAACGCTAACTTAAAAATTGTTTATCGTCAGGCACTTGATGCCGACAAAAAACTAGACGAATTACAACAACAAGGCCATGGTAAATTTAAAGCCTTATTTGGAAAAGACGCTGGTTTTGACTTTGAAGCAAAGCGTTTCAAACCCTATGTACTAGACGTTGCAGCCGACGTAGAAAGTTTATCAACCGATGGCTTTAACGAAGAAAAGTTAAAAACAACCGTCATTAAATTACAACAGTTACTCACTTTACTTGCCACGTTTAAGTAACTTGAAAAACAAAATGCCGATAAAATATCGGCATTTTTAATGTTTATTCTGTAGCTGCCTTTACCCTACAGTAGATAAAACTTTTGAGTTAAACCAGTTAGTCACTAACCGCTTTTCATAATAAAATGATTTAGAAGAAGAGCGTTTAATTTTATCCAAGTAGCCTCTATCCTTTAAAGAGACTTCATCATTCTGACTAACTACATCACCCTGCGAATTAGTTACAGTGTAAGAAAGCTTCATTTTTGGGTAATAAAAAGGTTGGATTACCCTTACTTGTGTAGCACCAGAAAACTCAATATCACCGGCTAAATCAAGCTCTATAACCTCTACGTTCAATTTGTATCCACTTGGTAGCTTTTCAGCTAATTTAGCAAAATGCTTTTCAAAGTTAATCGTAATTTGTTTTTCAAAGGATTTTGGTGATTGATTTGCTGCACGCACATCGCGATAGTTATCAAAATCTTGCCATTTAACTGCCGACTCACCAGCTTGTACAATACTAACAGAGCTCAAGCCTAGTGCTAACGTTAATAATTTTAAACTTTTCATAATCTTCTCCTTGTGAACTATTAAAAGTCAAAGTAAGTACAGCAAATATAATTTGACCAATAAGTCAGAAAACTCTCACTGTTGACTTAGTTTAAATTAGCAGCAAGAATATTTAATGTAAAGATGGGTACAAGTAATATTCAAATACATCATATAAAAAATGTTATATGGTATAACTACTTAGTGTCTAGTTAGGGGAAGCAGATACATATCTTATTTGCTGCGTTGAAGTAAGTTTTGATATTAATGGCGTGAGGCTCTTCACCAGACAGCTTTATTTAATCGATACTTGTTAATACTTGTTCGCCAAACCACTGTGTGAGTAATCTTTTTTCGTGGTCAAATGACTCCTCTCGGCCTCTTCTTATTCTATCCATAAAGCCCATGTCTTTGAGTTCAACATCATTTGCTTCACTTATTACATCCCCTTCTTTATTAACTAACGAATAGTTCAGGTTAATACGTGGGAAAAAAATAGGTTCAACAACGCGTATTTCACTTGTGCCACTAAAACGTACATCACCAGCTAAATCAACATCTGTAATTTCGACATTCAGCTTATAACCTTTTGGCAGTTGCTCAGCAAGCTTGGAAAAATGTTTTTCAAACTGCTTCGTAATTTGCTTATGGTAAGACGCTTTAGTTTGGTTTGATGCACGCACATCGCGATAGTCTTTAAAGTCATGCCACTTAACTGCAGACTCGCCAGCATGTGTAAATAGTGGCAATACAACACACAGTGCCATCGAAATTTTTGTAACTGAGTTCATAGCTATCTCCAAAAAGTAATCCATAACACAATGTATATGGTGTGACTTTGTTGCTTACCTTAATTAAATAATCCTAACAGATATATATTAACTATAACTTAATCATAGTTGTTAAATGTAATTATAAACGAACAAAATGTAATCTGATGTACCTTTTAAAACTACTTTAAACCATCTTATTTGCAAACTAAAAATTAAATATAAAGCATGTAAACTATGCCATTTTATGTTGAAATTAAAACAACTGAATAAAGAACCCTACGGAGCTTTCATGACTATTTTAGTAACCGGTGGCGCAGGCTATATTGGCTCGCATACCGTTTTAGAACTTTTGCAACAAGGAAGTGATGTTGTTGTTATAGATAATTTAGCAAATTCATCGCAAGAGTCCCTGGCTCGCGTTAAACAAATTACGGGCAAAGAAGTAACTTTTTATCAAGGTGACATACTCGATAAAGCTTTTTTAGATTCAGTATTTGCAAAGCATACGGTTAACAGCGTTATTCATTTTGCAGGCTTAAAGTCGGTTGGCGAATCGGTTGCTAAACCAGTAGAGTATTACCAAAATAATGTGCAAGGCACGTTAACCTTAGTTGATGCTATGCGAGATGCGGGCGTATTTAAGTTAGTATTTAGCTCATCTGCCACCGTTTATGGTGACCCGGCAAGTTTACCTATCAAAGAAGACTTTCCTGTTGGTGGCACAACTAACCCATACGGTACCTCAAAATTGATGGTAGAAATGATGCTCCAGGATATCGCTAAATCTGACGAGCGCTTTGCGTTTGCTATTTTGCGTTACTTTAATCCAGTAGGTGCTCACGAATCGGGCCTAATTGGTGAAGATCCTAATGGCATTCCTAATAATTTATTACCATTCATTGCTCAAGTAGCAGTGGGTAAACTCAAGCAGTTAGCCGTATTTGGTGATGATTACGACACCATTGATGGCACAGGCGTGCGCGACTACATTCACGTTGTAGATTTAGCTATTGGCCACTTAAAAGCCCTTGATAAAATAGCTACAAATACGGGGGCACTTGTCTATAATCTTGGCACTGGTAATGGCTATTCTGTTCTGCAAATGGTTAATGCATTTATTAAAGCAAGTAACCAAGCAGTACCATACCAAGTATCACCTCGTCGCCCTGGCGATATTGCTGCATGTTACGCCGCACCAGAAAAAGCCCTTAATGAGCTGGGCTGGGAAGCTAAACGCGGAATTGATGCCATGATGCAAGATACATGGCGCTGGCAGTCAAACAATCCAAATGGCTACAGTAAGTAAAGTAATTAAATTTGCGCTTAGCCATAAACCGTTAAGCGCGTTTTTACCAATTTTGCATTTCTACTAGCCGCGATTGCGTTCGCGCATATTCAAAGCTTAGCTTTTTACCCACATATAAATGCTCTATATTTACCTGAGCATTGATGATCAGTAATTTTTGACAGTCATAAAATTCATCCACTAATGCAATAAAGCGCCGAGCCTCGTCGTCTAAGGTGTGTTCTTCAAGCGTTTGCTTTTCCCGCTGGTAGCTATCTTCTATTCCATGCACAATCGTTTTACCCGTTGCGGTTTCACCCATTTTAGGCACATTATTAACGTACAATACATCAAACTGGGATGCTAAAAACATATAGTCGTTTGCACTACGTGGGCCTGAACATAAAGCCATAAAATCAATGATTACGGCTCTAGGCGCTTTTAATTGGTAGCTAAGTTTACGGCCGTGAATCGTAATTACATCTGAAAAAGTAACCTGTGAATTCGCTTGCACAAAAATAGCTTTAAAATCATCACTCGGTAAGTTGATATAATAGTGGCGGCTATTTTTACCATATCTAAAGCGATGATCCTCCTCACCGGCCACATTGACTATATGGCAGTGGTTGTTAATTAAATCGATAGTAGGTAAAAATCGCGCGCGTTGCAGACCGTTGCTATAAAGCTGTTCTGGTTTTGCATTAGAGGTAGCCACCAGCACTAAACCTTGCTCAAACATCGCTTTAAACAATCTAGCCATAATCATGGCATCGCCAATGTCGCTGACAAAAAACTCATCAAAACATAATACTTTAATGTTTTTAGCCCATTTTTTCGCTATCAATGTAAGCGGATTAGCGTGGCCTTGTAGCTCAGCTAATTGACTATGAACATGTGCTATAAAATGATGAAAGTGAAGTCGCTGTTTTTTTACCACTGGCACATTGTTATAAAATAAATCCATTAACATAGATTTACCGCGCCCTACCGGCCCATACAAATAAACTCCGTTTATATTTGGTGTTTTTTGCCACCATTTCACCGGTGTCTGAAGTTGTAGGCTTAATGTATTTAATGCCATAACCGCACGTTGCTGGGCAGCATCGTACGTCAGCTCACCAGAGGCCACTTTGGCCTTATACAGGTTTAAAATTAGTGTGCTGTGCACTGTCATGGTATTTCACTATCGGCTATAATCGCGCCCATTGTAGCCGACTAAAAATGTGAACCAAAATGAAATTCCCTTGCCGTTTAGATAAATTTATTAGCCACTTAGCAGAAGTACCGCGCACGCAAGCCCGCGCCAGTATTAAGCGTAAAGAAGTAAGCGTAAATGGTGAGGTGATCACAGCACATAACTTTCAGTTAGCAAAAAACGATGCCGTATTACATAACGGTGAGCCATTAGTATTTTTAGGTAAACGTTACTTTATGCTAAATAAGCCTGTTGGTTATGTGTGCGCAAATAGTGACGACTTACACAAAACAGTTTTTGACTTACTTGATGAGCCAAATATGAGTGACTTTCACGTAGCAGGTCGATTAGATATAGACACAACAGGCTTAGTTATTATCACTAACGATGGCGACTGGTCACATAAAATTACCTCACCACGCAGTAATAAATTTAAAACATACCTAGTTGAAACCCAAGAACCAATTACCGACGAAGCGCTTGAGCAATTACGCGAAGGCGTTATGCTACACAATGAAAAAGATGCCACCCGCCCTGCTATTGCTGAGCGCTTAGCTAACTACGGTTTACGCTTATCAATTAGTGAAGGAAAGTACCATCAAGTAAAGCGCATGCTTTATGCCGTTGATAACAAAGTGGTTGAATTACACCGTGAGCAAATTGCGGGTATTAAGTTAGATGAAAACTTAGCGCCAGGCGAATACCGCTTGTTAACTGAGAGTGAGATAACACTATAGGGCGGTCTGATAACGAACCACTTTCCCTTACGATTTAATTTGCACTAAATCAAAGTCTGCCATGCCCGGTACAATCGCTTGTAAGCGAGATTCGGTGACATCTAACGTATTAAGGTATTCGCAATATTCTGACGCTTTTAGCTCTAGTTGGTCTGCTTTTTTTTGCAATGACTTATCAATCTCTTTCGTGATGATATCCATGCGTTGACCCATATCGTTGATGCGATCCTCAATATTGCCTTCACGCGATTTAAACGCATCCCCTAAAGACACTAAAATGGCACCTAACGAGCCATGAACCGCCGAGTGGATTTTTTGGCTTATTTCTTTTGTAAAAAAGTCATCAATTTGAGAGAGTGATTGAGGAGCTATAAAAAAAAAGTCGTCGCCTCGCTTAAACTTATCCATCAACGCGCGTTCTACGTATTGCAGTTGGGTTTTAAGTACTTCAGGCTCTTTATCCGACATGCCCTCAACCACCTGCTCAATAGCACTCAGCCCTAAATTAACACCGTCGGTGGCTAAATTTACAAGCTCAGGTACTGTTTGGCGAATGCCTTGGCTAAATTGCTCCAGTACTTTGCTTTCATCTTCACCTAAATCAACCCAATAGCCACGAATAAAGAGCTGGGTATTGTTGTTAATTTGCACTCGTGTTTGGCCTTTATCAACAATTCGTATTACGTCATCGGTAATAATTAGACCATGTCTGAGTTCAACATCACACGGTTTTTGAGCAAAGGCAGCGGTACTTGAAAGTGCAATGGACAGCGATAAAATCGCACGAGATAAAAACGCCATATACACCTCAAAAAGACAAAAAATGGAAGGCAAGTAGGTTAACAAAAAACCAATTTTATGCAAGAAAAAAACAGCGCTTGATACTATCGAAGCGCTGCTTATAAAGGCGTTTAAAGCTAAGGGCGTATTAACTTACGCCCTAAAAATTAAATGGGTGAACCTGGCGGTATAGGTAGAACTTTAAAGTTACTAGGCCACTCTCCATTAGCTAAAAAGTGTTTTACCTGCACCGCTAGATATTGCCTAAATGCGCTCTCACCGGTGCTTGTATTACTCAGCATCGTGTTTTGATTAAAGTCGTCACTTAGCTTAACTAAGTAATAACGAAGTTGCGCTTGTACCTCTGGGCTTACATTATTATTTGCCACTAAGTCAGCAAACGTTTTTGCTGTTAAAAACTGTATACGCTGGGTTATTTTGCCTTTCATTGTGTCGGGCGACGATACATTATAAACATGATTATATAACTGCTTTAATAACGCATCTAAACTGTAAAATTGGTTATTACGGGCTTGTTGTTGCGCTAAACGATTTAAGCGCTGTGGATTAAGCAACAACGATAAACTATGCTGCACTGCCACCTCTGGTAAAGCCATTGCATCAAGTGTTAACCCTGTACGCCCCACTACGCTTTCGCGCGATTTAGACTCACCATATGCTTTTGGCGGAATTAACGATAATACCGATTCAGGTATAACTAAATTTTTGGCTGTAAGCGTTGCTAAAATGGCATTAACTGCATCTTGTTGCACTTGCTTATCAACAACCTGAGCGCCTTGGACAGGCTCATCACCGCGCGTTTCATATTCGTAATTTACACCTGCAATTAACTTAACCACAGACTCAACTTGAAAACGATGAAATAAATAAAGTGGCACAAGCTTTTCTTCTAACTGAGATAGCGCAACACCCAACTTAATATTATTAATACCAAATTGCGAAAGTGCCTTTTTACGCACATCTAAAACACGTAAAAGCTCTTCTGATGGGTTAGCGCCGTTATCCCATAAGTGAGCAGTTGGATGAGCACCCCCTTTAGCTCGCGCGTCAGAATCTGAAATAAACGCTAGCCCTTTGGCTTTATTCTCTTTTAAAATTGCCGCCAGCTCTGCGCTTTCATCTTGATTAGTAAAGTCGCTATAACCGTATTTAATTACCTGGGTATCCCATACGCCCATACCTGTTGCATAGCCTCGTGTTACATCAAGCTTGCCTTGTTCATTAAAGCTCAATAATGGGTGTGGGTAATCCATTACTGAGGCTCTATCACTTACTGATGCCGCAAAGTTATGGGCAATACCTAATGTATGGCCAATTTCATGGGCGCTTAACTGGCGAATACGATCAAGCGCCATAGCGTGTAAGTTTTTAGCAACTTCATCGCCTTTAAAATAAGGAGCAGCCAGCGCTTCTGCAATTAAAATATCTTGGCGAACACGAAGCGAACCCAACGTCACATGTCCTTTTAATATTTCACCGGTGCGCGGATCAATAACTGAGCCTCCGTATGACCAGCCACGTGTTGCCCTATGCACCCACTGAATTACGTTGTAACGAATATCCATGGGATCAACATTGGTTGGTAATACTTTAACAATAAACGCGTTTTTATAACCTGCAGCGCTAAATGCATCATTCCACCACTTACCGCCTTCAAGTAAGGCGCTTTTAACTGGCTCTGGTACACCGGGATCTAAATAATAAACAATAGGCTCAACCGGCTCGCTAATAGGTAAGCTCGGATCTTTTTTTGCTAAACGGTGACGCGGTATATAACGAACATACATCGACTCGCCTAAAGGCGCTGCGTAATCTTTGTGTTCAATGCTCCAAAAGCCCGATTGCGGGTTAAATTTACGTGGTGTGTAATTATCATCTGGTAATTGAACAAGTGAATGGTGCATATGTACGGTAACAGTGTATGGGTCGGCGCTAACTTGGCGTACAAACTTACCCGGCTTTGCGCCTTTAAATGTAAGCACGGCTTCAAGTTCGGTGTTTTTTACAAAGGCTTTTGAACGCGCCATGTAAACCGCACTTCGTGATTCATCAAGGTTAAAATTACCCTGCTTACGCGCAGCTAATGTACGGCTTACTCCATGTACATCGCTCAATAAATAAGGCGTGTAGTCAATAAGTGCCGTGCTTTTGTCTTCTGCAACCACTTTAAAGCCCGCCAATATGCTTGATGCAAATGCCTCTTTGATACTTTGCTGCTCGGCTTTATTACTAGTATTAGCACGGTAGTAAGTATTTACAGCACGCAGCATAACTTTATCGCCAAAGCGCTCAAACTGTACCAAATGCGTGTTGCCAAGCTGGCCTCGATCAAGCCCAATATCGTTTGACCCAATCCCGTATGGCAAACTTTGTTGTAATAAAAACTGCTGCTCAAACTTATCTACTTTTAAATACACTTTGCCGTTTTGGGTATCGTAATAAAACGAGTAGTACCCCGGAAAGTGGTTCATTTGTGTAGTAAATTCATCAATTGACTTAATTGCTGCGTGCGCTTGAGTTATGATAGAGCACAACACAGTAAAGAATATGTAACTTAGTAGTGGTATTTTTTTCATAATCTTATCTTTGTTATTGGCGTTTTAGGTACGATTAGGTGCCCCCATTATAGGGCGGTATTTAAACAATACAGATATTTAAGACGAATTTCAGCGCTCTAAACTAATCTCTCTCACATTATGATTAGTTTTAACACGTTATCAGGAAAATAGAATGCGTAGACTCCCTCCAGTATTGCTAGAAGACGGTTGCCCAAGAGAACTATTATCATTAATCCGAACTATTTTAGCGGCATGTAAAGAAATATCTTTTCGTGTTGGCCAAGGCGCGCTTTCAGGCGTATTAGGCTCAACACTTGATGAAAACATTCAAGGCGAAACGCAAAAAAAGCTCGATGTATTATCTAATCAGCTATTAAAAGATATTTTACTGGAGTCGGGCACAGTTAAAGCCATTGCCTCTGAAGAAGAAGACTACACCGTTGCAGGAAACCCAGACGCTAAATATATTGTAGCATTTGACCCACTTGATGGTTCGTCAAACACCGATATTAACTCGCTGGTAGGGACTATATTTTCAATTATGGAAGCGCCTGAAGGCTCAGATGCAGCAGACGAAAGTATTTTTATGCAACCTGGCCACAAGCAAGTTGCAGCAGGTTATGTACTTTACGGCCCATCAACAATGTTGGCGCTTAGTACAGGTAAAGGCACACGTATGTTCACCCTTGATAAAACCCAAGGGAGCTTTTTACTAACAGAAGACTTTGCCACTATACCTGCAGATACAAACGAGTTTGCGATTAATGCGTCTAATCAGCGTCATTGGCAACCCGCTATGCAAAATTACATAAATGATTTGTTAGAAGGCGATACCGGCCCGCGCGCTAAAAACTTTAATATGCGCTGGATTGCGGCCATGGTAGGCGATGTTCATCGCGTACTAAGCCGAGGCGGTGTATTTACTTACCCAACTGATACTAAAGATCCTAATAAACCTAATAAACTGCGCCTACTTTACGAAGCAAACCCAATGGCTATGCTAGTAGAACAAGCCGGCGGCATTGCCTCAACAGGGTCTGAACGTATTATGGATATTCAGCCAGACGCTATCCACCAGCGTGTAGCGGTTATTTTAGGATCTAAAAACGAAGTAGAAACCTGCTTGGGATATCACAAGTAACCACGTTGTCAAAAAATACTAAAGCCGCATTTAATTTAAATGCGGTTTTAAGTTAACCTAAACTTTAATCCTTTAACAATGCCAGTATTTTTTCAAGCTTTTGGTGATCAAGCTCGCCCATTTGCTCGCTATTACTAAGCGCATAAATAACGCCCTCGTGTTCAGCGCAATCAACGTCTTTTCGTGACTCAATAACGTTAGCCCAAAGCTCTAAGTCATCTAAATCTATTTCACCACTCAAACAGCGTTTAATTACACCAACTAATACGTCAGTTTTTAATGCGTATAAGGGCGCTTGACCATAGGCAGGCGTTGACACAATAACCGATATTGCATCGTCTCTTTGTGCCGAAAACGTAATAAATTCTGCTAAGGCTTTTTGTATATTCATAATATTTGTTATTCTTGGTGCTCTACTGTTGATAAGAACTAAAATGACTCAAACAAACTGCAGCCAATGTAATACAGTGCTTAACTGTAATGTAAATAATATAACCGCATGTTGGTGTAACCAGTTACCCGCTATTTTACCCCTAGACGCAACGGCAACAAGCTGTTTGTGCCAAACCTGTACACTCAATAAAATTAATCATTACCTTGAAGAGCTTTATACTCAGCCAATTAAAAGCCAAATAGAGTTTGCAAAAGCATTTAGAGGAAACGATAACTTAATTGAAGAGCTCGACTACACGATGCAAAATGGCTACATGGTATTTAGTAAGTGGTTTTTTTTAAAGCGAGGAACCTGTTGTAAAAATGGCTGTAAAAACTGCCCTTATGGATACAAGCTGTAAAAAGTTTCAAAGTGAATAAAACATTATTATCACCACAGAGAAGACAAGGAGCAGTGCAGGAGAAGTAATTTTAAAACCAATCAACCGTTACGCTCTA
>NZ_PNDV01000090.1:0-882 GCF_005930865.1 Pseudoalteromonas sp. S554
TCACTTCTCGGTGGTAAAACAATCACTTTTATAGCAGTTGCTATTAAACGAAAGTAAGTAAGCGTCCGGCAATCTACACCTAGCTTTTGATATTCCAAGGCAGTAAATCATCGATTTGGCAACCCGGTTTGCAGATTTGGGTTAAATAATAGCTAATATAATCGTAAGGTATTAGTCCGTTGGCCTTTGCCGTTTCCACTATGCTGTAGAGCATTGCACTGGCGTTGGCCCCATTAGCTGTTTGGCTAAACAGCCAATTTTTGCGGCCAATGACAAAGGGTTTAATCGCCCGCTCAGCGCGATTATTGTCGATAGACAAATGACCATCTTCAACATATTGAACCAACTTATCCCATTGATTCAGGCTGTAGTTGAGCGCTTCCCCTAATTTGGATTTAGGTAAGGTATTGAGCAAAGATTTTTCCAACCAAGCTTTATATTGGTTAAGTAATGGCTCCGACTCTTTTTTCCGGATGGCTTGTTTTTCAGGCGCTGTTTTATCTTTGATTCTGGTTTCAATTCGATACAGTTTTTGAATATGATTCAACGCCCAATTTGCTTTGCCCGTTTTTCCTTTGGGTTGCGCTTTTTCAGCTTCATCAAACTTACGCCGTGCATGTGCCCAGCAGCCAGCAAGCTTAGCTTTAGTTTGGTCATACCCTTGGTAACCATCCACTTGAAGGTAACCTGTATAATTAAGTAAAAAATTCGCAGGATAACAACCTGAACGACCCGGCTGATATTCATACAGTACGATATTTTTAAATGGGTTATTTGCTACAGGCGTGTCAGTACCTGTGCAATATAACCACATATAGGATTTTGTTTTGTCATCACTCACCACATTGACTGTGGTCTCGTCCGCTTGAATGACATGTTGCT
>NZ_PNDV01000091.1:0-3236 GCF_005930865.1 Pseudoalteromonas sp. S554
CACGAAATTCTGATGTATAGCGATTTGATTTTTTCATAGTTCCAGTTTCTCAAGTTATTGAGTCTCTGGCAAACACGGGGCGATTCAGTTTGTAAATTATTATTCATTTGCTGTAGTGACTTTTGAATGCTGGTATAGTTTTTATCTTGATAACTCTTTGATTGATTATCTACCGTTGGCTCTGCTGCACTTATGCATGAAGGCAGCAAGGGAATGAAGATAATTCCAATGTAATTATATATTTTATATTTAGTAAATTTCATTTTTGTACTCCATTAGCGCTAGGCTCATAACTGTTTTATTTAAATGATTCTGAAGAGAATTTACAATTCCTATAAGCTTCTCATCACCCTTATTCCAGCTATGTTCTGAGTTATACTTCTAAAAGTTATGCACTCTAATTAGCAATGCATGCCGATATTTTTTTAATTCTTGTTTTTGTTTTGACAGTAAAAGCTCTAAGTACCTTTGATTGTAGCATGTGTCACATTATCTTTATAAAAATATGAGAAACGTTCATGCTGTAACATCCCGTTTCAATACATCATGCAACCAAAGATAATGAATATTTGTGGACGCAAACAATTCCGTCATATGAACTAACAACTAGTAAATATTCATCTTCATATATAACCTCTCCTGCGTCATAATGATGGCCGTATTCTACAGTTTCTAGATGTTTGGCATTCCAAAGACGGTTATTAAGTTTAAGAACTACCCCAATAAAGCCATAACTGCGAATCTTGCTACTTATGTGTTGTGTTGATTGTTTCCAGTCCAGCATCCGCTCTGTTATGTCTATGAGTGGAAAATATGAGTATTCAGATTGAGGCTTAGCATTTTCATAGTGACATTCGACATCAGAAAGGAAGGTTTTTAATAAATTTACCGCTTCAATATGCATTTTGACCATTACAGTTGTGATAGATTCATTCTTTTGAATGGGAACACCAGATTGAAGAATCACGTCTCCACCATCTACCACATTTGTTAATTTATGAATTGTTACGCCAGAATGTTCAGGATATTTTAATAGATATGGTAATGGCGTTGGCCCCCTGCCGTTTGGTAACATTGACGGGTGTATGTTAATAGCGTACTTAACATTGGTTTCAGGTAATATGTGTAGATACTCAGCTACTATGAACATTTCTACACCCATGGAAATCAAATGTTCAAGCTCTTCACTCATAGGCTTATTTTTGAACAAGGGAATTTGATGCGTTTCGCACAATTTTGATATAGCCGAAGACGTAAAATCGGGCGAGTTAATGTAAACTCTTTCAATTTCAAAGCCGCCCTTAATTAAATATTTTAAGCACGAAGAAAACATATTATTGCCGAAGTAAACTATTCTCATAAGCCGAACCTCAACTCTAAACAAGTGATGTAATATTTTTTAATAGGGCCTAAAGTGACTTTAAATTCATATAAATTTAAGTTTTATTTATCTCTTTTTTTTCACTTAAAAGCCCTACTCCATTCCTGTAAAAGTTTTAAACTAACAACTCATCATGCTGTACAGTTTTAAACAATTATTACTTTCTATTTCTACTAGAAGAATGGGTATGTACTACTTTCCAATTTTTATCTACTTTGCGAAATAAGAATGTTTGAAATCCTGTTTTGTCGAATATTTTGCCACTTTTGTTCACTTTTCCTTCTATCCGTGTATCAGCAATAGCCCACGCAAAAGATTTGTCATCACCCTCAAAGTGAACTTCTATTTCACTAAAATTCAGCCTTAAATATTCCAGTGCATCTTTTTCAGGTTCAACATGATGTTCAACTAATGAGTTCAATCCTGTATTTTGCCCGCCACCTTCTATATATCGAGCACCTTTATAATCAAGAAAGTTCTTTCTAAATGGTGCTCCGTCTCCATTTTCCCAACCATACTTAATACTCGAAATGATATCGATTATTGCCTGTTTATCTTTGTTTATATGTTTTCCTCCCCCATGAGCAAAGCTAACAAAACTTGTGATAACTAAAATAGCTGCTGCAATATACTTGATCATTTTTTATCCTTTATTATTATTTTTTTAAGCTAGTGTGACCAATGGATATGGACTATTTTCCATTTTCCATTTTTTTTCATAAGTATCATACTTTCCATACCTTCACTTTTCACGTCTTTTCCTTGAAACTCTCCGGTTAACTTTGTTTTGGATATTGAGTAAGCTGTTTCCCCCACCTCCCTGACTTCATGTTCAAGTATTTCTACTTTAAGTTGAGCCAAATATTTCATGTCAGCCAGCATATGATGATTTGCATAATCATCGGCTGAGCGCTCTACTCTACCGCCCTCATATATAATGACATCATCAGCTAAAAAGCCGCGTGCTTTGCTCTTATCGCCACCCTGTATGGCTTGGTGAAATTGCATAACGACTTTACCTGCATCACTTGTTAATACGGTCAATTCACCACGTTTACTTGTATTATTTTTTTCGCTTGCATGAGCGATTACAACATTGCTCATGGTTAAGAAAATTAACAAAGCCGCTGTTACTATTATTTGAATTATTTTCATTTTTATTCCTATCTTTAATAATTAATCTATTGCCGTTAGCACTTGATATTGCTCGGGTGTTAAAGTCGGTAACCGCTTAATAAAAGCAACCATGGCCCATATTCTTTCATCACTGTGAGTTTTCCCCCAAGCTGGCATCCCTGAAGCTTTTATGCCATGTTTAATCACCCAAAAATTCTTCCTTGCAAGCTCTTCATCAGTACCGTGTTGATGAGTTTCATGCGAAATACTTAAATTAGGTGGTTGAGGATACAGCCCAATGCTCATATCACTTTCTTCTAATCCAGGTTTTAGATGACAGCTTGAGCACATATATTCATAATCTGCTCCTCCCATTAACAACAACTCAGGACTTTCCAAATCAGGTACTTTGATATGTTGAGCCGATTTCTTTATGGATGCCTCCCTAGTTTCTTCAAGAAGCCAATAAACAATATCACTGTGAGGTTCATCTGCGGCTACATTCACTATCCCTGAATACATGACAGTGGCTGCACTAGCTCCTCCCAATAGCAATAATATCAATAGAATTTTAAGAGCTTTCATAACAATTCCTTACTTTAAAAGTCACTTAATACGAGCTTCAATTAAGTGACTTTTAATATTTAATTAATGGTTCTGGTGATCATCACTATTAGCCTTTTTATTTTTCTTTTTTTCCATTTTACTGTGATCCATTCCTTTCATTTTACTGTGATCC